>JAPUES010000001.1 GCA_027492445.1 Sporomusaceae bacterium
ACCCGTAAGAAGTTATTAATTCTATCTTTATTAAAATACCGCACTAGAATGCCATTCTTCCGTAAATTTAAGTACAATTCTTCGGCGGCAAATAAAGGATGGCTAATAAAAATAAAATTGGCTTTGGATGGTATCACCTGAAAACCCATAGTTTCTAATGCTAGACTGGTCTTTTCCCGGGTAGTAATGACTTGTTGCCTTGTAGCTTGGAAGTAGCTTTCATCCTTAAAAGATTCCAGTGCTCCCGCAAGCGCTACCCGATCTAAGGTATAAGAGTTAATGGAGTTTTTTACCCGCTCTAAGGCTTCAATTAAATCAGCATTGCCCATCGCAAAACCTACCCGCAAACCTGCCAGAGAACGAGATTTTGATAAGGTTTGTACAATCAAGAGATTTGGGTATCTATCTAGTAGCGGTAGAGCAGATGCACCGCCAAAATCAATATAAGCTTCATCAACAATGACCACCTGATCTTCGTTGTGTTTTAAAATTGCTTCAATATCTTGAAGGGTTACCTCTTTTCCCGTAGGAGCATTGGGATTTGGGAAAATAATTCCTCCATTTTTCTCGAAGAACTTTTCTACAGGAATGGAGAAATCTTCCTCAAGGGCAATCAAACGATAATCGATATGAAACATGGCACAATAAACGGGATAAAAACTATAAGTAATATCCGGAAAGAGAATTGGTGAATCTGGATTGAAAAATGCTAAAAAGCTAAAAGCCAAAATTTCATCCGAACCATTCCCAACAAAAATTTGTTCTTTTTTAAGTCCATGATACTCTGCAATGGCGTTTTTTAGTTCATCACAAGTGGGAGTAGGATATAACCGTAGATTTTCATTGGTTACTGCTGTCATGGCGGCTAGTACTTTTGGTGATGGTGGATAAGGATTTTCATTGGTATTTAACTTGATATAGGTTTTATCTTTCGGCTGTTCCCCTGGAACATAAGGTTCTAAAGTTTGAACGACTTGGCTCCAATATTTACTCAATGCTAGTCTCCCCTTTCCATGCAAGGTGTTCTTTATAAATAGGCAAAGTAGATAGTATCTACTTTGCCTATTCACTATTTTCTCTATCTAGGGTGCTATTTCCTTGTATAAACCACTACTATTTTTCAGCAAGCAACTGACTAACCTCAGCGATTTTAATAAACTCCCCTCGATAGCCTTGCTCATCTCTCCCTTTGGCCCCCTTTGCCAGTGCTAGTAGCTGTTCATAATTTGCCTGCCCTTTATACTCGGAATTACGAAGGAGCATGGCATATTCCGTAACTGCAGCAGCAAACCTAAAGTTCTCTGATGGAGTATTGGTCTCCTCTTTCCCACTAATCGTCTCCTTAAGTAGAATGCTAGTATTTTCATTTGGTTTTTTGTAGCGAATCTTCACCTGCAGTAAATCATCACTCCCTAGAACTTCAGAACGTTGGTACACTGGTGCATCAACACTGCCCGTCATTTCCTTTGCTCCAACAGGAATTATTTCATAAAGAGCCGTCACCGTATGTCCAGCGCCCATATCTCCTGCATCTTTTTTATCATTATTAAAGTCGCTATTTTCTAAGATGCGGTTTTCATAGCCTATTAAACGATAATTTTTAACCTTCTCAGGATTAAATTCTACCTGCAACTTAACATCTTTTGCAATGGTATATAAGGTGCCAGCCATTTGGCCAACCATAACCTTTTTGGCTTCTAAAGCATTATCGATATAAGCATAGTTTCCATTGCCTTTGTCCGCTAAGGTTTCCATCCTTCCGTCTTTTAAATTCCCCATACCAAAGCCCAAGATACTAAGAAAAATTCCATCATCACGCTGCTCTTCAATCATCGTTGTCAATTCAGTTTCACTTGTCACGCCAACGTTAAAATCTCCGTCCGTTGCTAGTATCACGCGGTTATTTCCGCCTTTTATAAACTGTTCTGTGGCGATTTTATATGCCAACTGAATTCCTTCGCCACCAGCCGTAGAACCACCAGCCTGTAGATTCTCAATCCCTTTCGTTATTTTATCTTTTTCACTGCCAGAGGTAGGTTCTAGTACTAGACCAGCATTGCCAGCATAAGCAACAATCGCTACCTTATCTTGGGGCCGTAATTGTTTCACTAGCATCTTAAATGCGGTTTTGAGAAGTGGCAATTTATTAGCATCACTCATGGAACCTGAAACGTCAATTAAGAATATCAAATTACTCGGCGGCATCTCTTCCATGGGAATGTTTTTTCCTTGCAGACCAATCATCACCAATTTATGTTCTGGCGCCCACGGACAAGTACTTACTTCTGTCGTCACGGAAAAAGGATGTTCTCCTATGGGTTCCTTATAATCATAGTTAAAATAATTCACCATTTCTTCCGTTCGCACAGCATCTATCCCTGGTAATTTTCCTGAATTGATAAAGCGGCGTACATTACTATAGGATGCTGTATCAACATCAATGGAAAAAGTAGAAAAGGTGGTCTTGAGTGGATCTTGAAATTGATTATCCATTCTTCCTTTATATTCTTCTTTATTCATGGGTATGTAAGCATTATAATTACCTACGGGAGCCATTTCATAGGCCATCCGTGGCTGCATATTGCTTTTTGCCACTGTACCGAGCGCCGACATGGCAAATGTTTTTGTATTAAATGTAGCTTTATATACCAAAATTGCGTTATTTTTCATTTCCCAAGTTAATTGATACTTCTGTTGTAGCAGATTTAAGATTTGTTCTACCTTTTGGCCAGCTGCTATTTCTATATCAACCTTTACATCTGCCACTTCAGGAACAGCCATAATTTGAATCCCGCACTGTTTACTGACAAAAGTCAATACTTCCTCTAAGGGCATACTCGTTGCCTTCATTGCTACTGTTATTTCTCGGTTCTTAACCTGTTGCTCTAGATTATCACTAGACGCCAAGACCGTCGTGGTCATCAGTAATAATAGTAACGTAATTACTACTCTCTTCATCGTCTATCCAACTCCTTTTATTTCTGTTTCATACTCTCTACTATCCTAAACGTAAAAATTCCCAAAAGGTAACGACTACACTTTTTATTTTTTTAGATTCATCAATCACATTGACGCCAGCATTTCTTTGCCCTACAATACTAGTTACACATCTATTCTCTGATACGCCTGTATTTATACTACAGCATTATATAAGGTTGGTGACAGAATGCTAGACGAAGACAATTTAATTGAGACGGCCAAGACAGGGGATAAGGATGCTCTTAATGAGCTTATTAAACAGTATTGGCAACCAGTCTTTCGTTTTGCATCTTCCAAAACCAGTAGCCCTGAAGATGCCCAAGAGATAACCCAAGAAACCTTTATTCGGGTTTTTCGTTCTTTAAGTAATTATCAAAAGACTCAAGCAAAATTTAAAACCTACTTAAATCAAATTGCCCTCAACTTGATTACTGATTTGTGGCGCAAAAAGCAGCGCAGTCCATCAGTGGTAAGCCTCGCTGATTATCAACAGTCTATCCCTATTGATGACCAACCTGACAGCCAGGCAATCAGCCACGAAAGGCGTGATATCATTGCCATGGCACTAAGGGAACTACCTGATGACCAACGACAAACTGTTGAATATCGGCTTATTGTCGGTCTACCCGTGAGTGAAACAGCGCTAGCCTTGGGTAAATCCGAGGCGGCTATTAAAATGCTACAGCAACGGGGTTTAAAAAGATTACGCGCTTTACTACTTGCTCGAGGAGTTCTAGAAAATTATGCAGAGAGGTGATTCAAATGCCAAATTCCGTAAAGCTGACTAAAGAAATGGAAGAATTGTCTCATCTACTAGATAAGATGAATTCTGGAGAATGCCCCACAAGCACGGATAAAGAAACTGCTGACCTCCTGTGCGTAGCAGCATTGCTAAAAAAAGCTGACCTCGCCGCAGATCCTCCTCCTCATATTTTGGAACAAACTCTAGAAAAAGTAGTGGCAGCCTTACCTCCGAGTCCACCTCGCAACAATAAAAAATGGCTTTATTCGAGCGCTTTAGGTACAGCGGCATCCATCCTTTTACTCTTTGGCTTACATTTAATTCCTTCCTGGTCAGAAGTTTCCTATGTTACACCACCATCTACTATCGTATTGCCCCCTAGCACTACGGAATCTCCCATTGTAACTCAAAAGCCTAATTCACCCCAAGCGCTCCCATCTGAGCAAAGAGCAGTCCCTACGATAATACCCCCTCCTCCCGTCGTGGAGGAAAAGATTCCCGCCCAAACAAGGATTGAAACCGTTACACAGCCACCTTCCCCCACAGCGGATAAAGCCCCCCCTAGAATGGAAGAAAAATCAGCACTAGTACATCAATCTAAGTCTGCCTATAGAATGGAAGCATCCGCCCTAGCAGAAGAAATGCCTTCTCCTTTGCCCTCTCCCCTCTTACTACCAGGCAAGCTACCAGACTCAACT
>JAPUES010000002.1 GCA_027492445.1 Sporomusaceae bacterium
AGTAGCGTGGTATTTTCCAGATTCATTGTAAACCTTCCTTTCTACCATGGTATAGTAGATTATAATACATTAAATTTCTTTACAATAACTTCAGTCTGATTTATGATAGTAATACAAACTAGTGTTCGCAGTGAAGCTAGAGTGTTAGGCTACTTCTAGGAATAGGATTTATATTATATCGAAATAGGTGATTATTTTCAATTGGGCAATACATATTATTATTGGACTTTTTTTTAGCATGGGGTTTTCCGTTCGACCAATGGATGCTGTTTTTATTATGATTGGTAGTTTATTACCTGATATTGACCATCCTAGATCGATGCTAGGGAGGTTAAATATATTTGTGATTTTTATGAAACATCGCGGTTTTTTTCATACTTTAAGCGGTTGTGTAATATTATCTTTGCCGTTTATAGTGATTCAAGGTGCAGCACCTTATATTTTTGTAGGGGCAATTTCTCATTTATTTGCTGATCGATTACAATCTGCGACAAGTTCAAAAATGTTTAAAATAAAGATTTGGTAAATCCTTATTCCTTTCGTAGAGAGTCTATCCTTCTTTGAATGATAATTAAGCAAATAGGATACTATAGATAAGTAGTATTGCAATTGCGATTCCTGTACTTAAAAATAATAAAGCTTTACGAGTTTCCAAGATGCGAAAATTATAGATTGCCACCCATATAAGAGTGGCAGCTAAGAACAAGCCTCCGCATATTGAAGAAAAATAAATTAGTTTATCCATTTATGTCACCATCCTAGCAGTAGAAGTGTAAAGAGAAAGTACTTCTATCCTTATTTTCTCATTTTAGACAGATCACGTCAATCTTTTACTATTTCTAGAAGAAGGTATTCTTGGAATCGATTCAGTAAAAAAGCAAAAGGTAGGAATTTCTAAGGTTATCTAGAATAAGTTAGTAATGAGAAGAATAGTTATAATTGATTTTGAAAAGAGGGAATAAATTGAAAAAAGGTACTGTATATCATGGTTTTCGTATGGAAGAAGAAACAAGGGTGGAAGATATAAACTCTACGGCCATGATTTTTTATCATGAAAAAAGTGGCGCCCGCTTATTATATTTAAAAAATGATGATGATAATAAAGTGTTTTCTGTTACTTTTCGCACACCACCCGAGGATAGCACAGGAGTAGCTCATATTGTTGAACATTCTGTATTATGCGGTTCTCGTCAGTTTCCGATGAAGGAACCTTTCGTAGAATTAGTAAAAGGGTCCCTAAATACGTATTTAAATGCCATGACTTTTCCTGATAAAACCATGTACCCTGTGGCAAGCCGTAATGATAAAGATTTTTGTAATTTAATAAATGTATATTTAGATGCTGTTTTTTATCCAAATATCAAAAATTCTTCAGAAACTCTTAAGCAAGAAGGATGGCACTATGAGCTAGAGGACAAGAAGGATGAGATTACTTATAAAGGAGTAGTCTATAATGAAATGAAAGGGGTCTTTTCCTCGCCAGATGCCCTACTAGATAATAAAATCTTTGAATCCTTATTTCCGGATACTGCCTATGGCGTAGAATCAGGCGGAGATCCCGACCATATTATTAGTCTTACCCAGGAACAGTTTATTCAATTTCATGAGCAATACTATCATCCTTCCAATAGCTACATCTTTTTATATGGTAATTTAAATATCTTAGAAAAGTTAGAATTTCTTAACGAAGCCTATTTAAAGGATTTTGATGCTATCGAAGTTACATCACAAATTGCCTTGCAACTGCCTTTTAGAGAAAAAATAGAGAAAATATACGAGTATCCAATTACGCCAACCGATACAATTGCAGACAAAACCTTTATGAGTATGAATTTTGTTTTAGGACAAGCAACAGATGCCGAAAATGCCTTGGCATTTCAAATTTTAGAATATTTATTGTTGGAAACGCCAGCTGCGCCGTTGAAGAAAGTACTTATTGACGCAGGTCTGGGTAAAGATGTTGTGGGAACCTATGTAAAAAGCATACTCCAACCAACTTTTGGTATTATTGTAACAGGCAGTAATGAAGGCGAAAAAGAAAAGTTCACTACCATAGTAGAAGCAGAATTACAACGATTAGTTGCAGAAGGCATTGACAAAAAATTAATTGAAGCTTGTATCAATATTTTTGAATTCACCTTACGGGAAGCAAACTATGGCAGTCGTCCTAAAGGTCTAGTCTACAATATTAAATGCATGGATAGCTGGCTTTATGATGAAAGTCCTCTTATTCATCTGGAATATACTCCTATCCTGAAAAAAATTAAAGCAGGGTTAACAACAAACTACTTTGAACAGCTCATAGAAAAGTATTTATTAAATAATAGTCATCAATCTTTGGTCATTTTACGACCCAAACCTGGATTGGCAGAAGAAAAAGAAGAAGAAACGCGCAAGAACTTAGCGGACTATAAAACCACCTTGTCGTCAGAAGAACTGGATCGGCTGATTGAACAAACAGCGGCATTAAAACTTCGTCAACAAACACCAGATTCTCCTGAAGCATTAGCAACCATTCCATTGCTGACGCTCGCAGACATCGAGACAAAGGCAGAAGAATTACCAATTGTCGAAGGTGAAGTAGAAGGCATACCGGTACTATTACATCCTCTTTATACGAATGGAATTGCTTATGTAAGTTTATATTTTGACACTCGCACTATTTCCCAAAGTCAATTGCCATATGTGTATTTACTAGCAGAATTGTTAGGTAAAATTGCTACACAGCAATATGATTATGCAGAATTATCCAATGAGATTAATAGTAATACAGGCGGTATTGGTAGTGATATAGCCGTATATACCAATAGTGGCAATGATGAAGACTACTTACCTAAGTTTATAATGAAAGGAAAATCCCTAGTAAGTAAATTGCCTCAGTTATTTAATATCTTTGAACAAGTTATGGCCCATAGTCGTTTTGATAATCATAAACGCATCCAAGAGCTAGTGCAGGAAATCAAATCAAACTGGGATATGAATTTATTTCGACGTGGGCAGCAGCTTGCTACAAATCGAGTGTTATCCTATTTTTCTCCCATTGCCCAATACAATGAAATAGGAATGTTACCTTTTTATGATTTCATTGCCGATTTAGAAAAAAACTTTTCAGAAAAATCAAAAGAACTGCATGAAATTCTTGAGAAGATAGGGAAGCTGATTTTTAACAAAGAGAACCTTATGGTGAGCGTTACAGTTGAAGAAGATAATTATGTAAAGTTTAAAGAAAGTTTCGCTGCCTTTATTCCATGCTTGACAGCTGAGAAAATGCCAATTGAGCACTATAAGTTTGCTACTACAGACCGTAATGAAGGCCTAATGACCTCAGGAAAAGTCCAATATGTTGTGAAAGGTGCTAATTTCCGCAAGCTTGGATATTCTTACCATGGCAGTTTAAAAGTATTAGAGACGATTTTACGGTATGATTATTTATGGACACGAGTTCGAGTGCAAGGTGGAGCTTATGGCGGATTTGCAAAATTTGAACGCAACGGTAATATGATTTTTGGTTCTTATCGTGATCCTAACCTTAAAGAAACTTTGGAAGTTTACAATGAAACCGCCCATTATGTAAGAGAATTCTCTGTTGATGAAAGAGAAATGACAAAATACATTATTGGCACGATAAGTCAGTTAGATACACCTTTAACTTCTTCTCAGAAAGGTGAAAGGGCTACAAATCGTTATCTACGAAAGATTTCTCAGCAAGATATTCAGCAAGAGAGAAATGAAATTTTAGGAACGCAACAAGTTGATATTTGTAACTTAGCAAGTATTGTAGATGATGCTATGAAAGAAAATTATCTATGTGTATTTGGCAGTGAACAAAAAATTAAAGAAAACAAAACGATCTTTGATCATGTAACGAATGTAACAAAATAAAAATAGACAGATAATTTAGAAACACAAGGGTGAAAACCATCCTTGTGTTTCTTGTTTGTTATTATTTCTTTTCTTTAGCTGAAGCTTTTTTAGGGCAAATTTCTTTAGCAAATTCAGCTGCTGATTTTTGAGATTTTGCTTTTGAACTTTCCTTGCAATTTTGGGCAGAACGTTTTTCCATTGTATCACCTCCTTATGATAGCTTGCCCAATATGTGCAGAGAGAAATTCATATCTTTACTATTTTTCAGGTCCATAAAAAACTATAAAAGAAAGGTTGACTTTATTCGCAATGGTATGCTATTATAAATAAGTCGCTGGTGACGAAAACAAAATATATTGACACGATATATATAATGTGGTAATATATAATTCCGTTGCGAATAAGTGGCGTGGTGTTCTTTGAAAACTAAACAATGTAAGTAAGGTTAAAATAAGCCAAATGTGCAAGTAACAATTGGTATGCGGGAATAGCTCAGCGGTAGAGCATCGCCTTGCCAAG
>JAPUES010000003.1:0-1877 GCA_027492445.1 Sporomusaceae bacterium
GCAAAGAATAATACGATTATAGATACAATAATAATGGAGGTTACTATCATGACACTATTAGTTTGGAATGAGAGTATTAGTGTAAATCATGCAGATATGGATGCCGACCATCGAAATTTATTTAAAATCATTAATAATCTTTGTGAAGCAATGAGAATGGGGCAGGGGGAAACGGTTTTAGAGAAAATGCTAACAAATCTTGAGGATTATTCAAAAAACCATTTTTCTCGTGAAGAACAATTTTTAAGGGAATCCAATCATCCAGACCTCAACATACAGATACAGCAACATAAGCTGTTTTCTGATAAAGTCCTTGATTATAAAAAGAGTTTTCAAAATGGAGATAAAATTATTACATTGGAAATGTTACAGTTTCTTAGTGATTGGCTAGTAAATCACATCATAAAGGTTGATGTGAATTACAAGGTTGAATTTTTTCAAGACGATAAACTTTATTAATAATGATGTCATGCTTATTCGAGTTTGTTCATAAAAATGCTTATTTAACTGGCAATTGTTCACCTAAGTGTATTACAATTGACCCAGAAATTTGGCTATTTCAAATCTTCTAAAATGGATTATTCCATAAACTTTACATAGATAATTGGGATTTATCATGGTAAAATGAAATATCGACATAATAGTATAATATTGGATAATAGAAGAGGAGATAAGCGTGATTATTAAACCAAAGTGTAAAGGCTTTATTTGTACAACAGCCCATCCTGCAGGTTGTGCCCGTTCAGTACAGGAACAGATTGACTACGTACAAAAGCAAAAGTTGGTCAACGGGCCTAAAAGAGTTCTTGTGATTGGGGCGTCAACAGGTTATGGATTGGCGTCGAGAATTGTCTCTACTTTTTGCTGCGGAGCTAGTACTCTTGGTGTTTTTTTTGAACGACCTGCTGCTGGAAATAAGACGGCGACTGCTGGCTGGTATAATACTGTGGCCTTTGAGGAGGCTGCCAAGGCAGGAAATTATTATGCAAAAAGCATTAACGGAGATGCCTTTTCTACAGAAGTAAAAGAACAGGCTATTGCACTCATAAAAGAGGATTTTGGACAGGTGGATCTTGTGATTTATAGTCTTGCTGCACCAAGGCGAGCACATCCGATTACGGGGGAGACCCTAGCTTCCTCGATAAAACCGGTAGGTCAGCCTTTCTTTAGTAAAAATATGGATTTCCACGAAGAAAAAGTATTTGAGAATTCGATTGAGCCAGCTACCGATGAAGAAGTAAGGCAGGCAGTCGGGGTAATGGGTGGCGAAGATTGGGAAATGTGGATAGAAGCTCTGCAGGCGGCAGGTGTTCTTGCCCCCGGCGCAACGACCATCAGCTATTCCTATATTGGTCCAGAGATTACCTATCCCATCTATAGAGAAGGAACTATTGGCAAGGCAAAGGAAAGCTTAGAAAATTCTGCAAAAAAAATCCATGCTTCTCTTAGTGGTTTAGGTGGCCAAGCATTTATTTCTGTGAATAAGGCCTTAGTGACACAAGCAAGTACCGCTATCCCTGGAATGTCCCTCTACATGTCCTTATTGTTTAAAGTCATGAAAGAAAAAGACATTCATGAAAATTGTATTGAGCAAATTTATCGTCTGTTTGCAGAACGATTGTATTCAGCGGATCTATCTCTAGATGAAAAAGGGCGGATTCGTCTTGATGATTGGGAAATGCGCGAGGATGTCCAAGAAGAAGTAGCAGCGCTATGGGATAAAGTCGTAACGGAAAACGTATCGGAGATTTCTGATGTAGCAGGCTATCGAGAAGATTTCTTTCGCTTGTTTGGTTTTGGCTTTAGTGGTGTAGAATATGAGGAAGACCTAGATAGTCAACTGAAAATTCCTAGTATTGTCGATTAAGAAAGGAAAA
>JAPUES010000003.1:1977-4383 GCA_027492445.1 Sporomusaceae bacterium
AACTATTCATTACGTACCAAGATGTTGGTGATGATCTTGACACCCGTTTTGCTTACATGGATTGCGATTAGTGGGGTTGGGTATTATGGCTCCCATAATGCTTTAAGCGACGAAATCAAAAGAACGGCCACATCAGTAGCAGGAGATTATAATGGGAAAATTACAACGTTTTTAGCAGAGAAGGAAGGCGTTGTATCAGCAACTGCTAACTTATTAGGTAGTAGAACACTACCTGAAGAAGAACAGATTAGTTTAATGAAAAATCTAAAACCATCTGGTGAAGGTATTCTCAATATCTTTGTGGGGTATGAAGATCGGAAATATCTTGAATCGAACGGATGGGTGCCAAAAGCTGATTACGATCCTCGCGCTCGCGGGTGGTATAAAAAGGCTCTTGCTAGCAATGACAGCGTATACTCAGAAGTATATGAAGACCAAGGAACCAAACAATTGGTGGTAAGCATCTTGAACAAAATTGTAACCAATGGTCAGGTAGTCGGTGTAGCAGGTGTGGATTTGGCTTTGGATACCTTTCAAAATCAGCTTAAAGATATTAAAGTTGGTAATTCAGGATATGCATTTTTAATAGATGAAAAAGGTAATTTTATTTATCATCCTCAATTTAAAATGTCGGATAATATAATGACGGTACAAGATGGCAAATATAAAGAAGTTGGAAAAGCTTTCTTCGATGGAAAAGAGCTATCTCAGACCTACTCTATCGATGGAATAGAACAAATGTATACTTCGGCTCCAATCCGAAAAGCAGGTTGGGTAATGGTCCTTGTAGTTCCAAGTAGTGAACTGTATGGAAGCATTACTTCGTTAAGGGGAAAAACTTTATTCGCCATGACAGGTGGAATGGCGTTGCTTGCTTTTATTATTATGTATATTACAGGGTTCATTACACGTCCAGTTGCTAGATTGGCATCAGCTAGTGACTTGATAGCACAAGGGGATCTTTCGGTTAAATCAGATGGGTTCTTTACAGATTTCTCTACGGGCAGTAAGGATGAAATTGGAATTCTTATCCGAAGTTTTCTTAGTATGAAAAGGAATCTTCGTGAATTGATACAGCAAGTGGCCACTTCCTCTCACACTCTCGCGGCATCATCCGAGGAATTAACCGCAAGTGCTGACCAGTCAGCAAAGGCCGCAAATTCAGTGGCAGATGCTATCGTAGGGATTGCGGGTGGTGTTGATGAGCAACAAAAATCCTTACAAAAGGTAGTCTCTAACGTAGAAGAACGTATGACCGCGATTGGTGATATTGATTCTAAGGCCGGTGTTGCAAGAGCATCCTGTCATTGGGCAGTTACAAAAGCTTCTGAGGGTGGTCAAACGATAGAGAAAGCCATTCAACAAATGGATACGATTGAAAATACTGTTAGTAAGTCCGCTCAGGTTGTGACAAAATTAGGTGAACGTTCTAGGGAAATCGGTCAGATTGTAGAAGCTATTTCTGGTATTGCGGCGCAAACCAATCTGCTTGCTTTAAATGCAGCGATTGAAGCGGCTCGTGCAGGGGAACAAGGTCGTGGGTTTGCCGTTGTGGCCGATGAAGTACGCAAGCTTGCTGAACAGTCTCAAAATGCTGCCAAACAAATTTCTATTCTGATTAACGAAATTCAGACAGACACTGGAAATGCCGTAATAACCATGCAAAATGGGACGCGTGAAGTTGCTTTAGGGAGTGAGGTAATGAATAGTGCTGGCGCAACCTTTAAAGAAATTGTTAGTAGGGTAGATGATGTTAATAAGCAAGTAGAAGCCATCACGATAGCTGTTGAGGGTTTAAAAAGTGGCAATCAATATATTGTTGATGCAATGAGAAACTTAGAAAGTATAGGTATGCAAGAAACATTGCAGGCTCAATCTGTGTCTGCAGCAACGGAAGAGCAATCGGCTACCATGCAGGAAATCGCCGGTTCAAGCCAAGTGTTGGCCAAATTGGCAGAGGAATTACAAGATGCTGTGCGTACATTCCGATTATAATAACTCATTTAGCTCTTGAATAAAATAACAGATAGAAAATAAGACGTAGCTTAGCTACGTCTTATTTTCTATCTGCTGGGAGGGGAACAATCTTAAAGAGAGAGAGATTTTCCAATGGTGAGTAGTTCTTGTTCACTGATAGAACCTTCAAGGATTACTTCTTGGTCGTAGATTGTTATGGTAATTTTATTTATGGTAGCCGTCTTTTCTTCCCTTTTTATCGGCATCGTACGTGTTAATAGTTGGGAATTATCGTTATTATTTTCCTTAGTAAGAAGTCGTTGGGTAATTGTGATTTGTTGGGGTGTATCTTTATAAAATACTTGGCGCACCGTATGGTTTTTTTCGTCAATGATAGTTGAGTCTGGTAGCTTGCCTGGTAGTAAGAGGGGAGAGGGCAAAGGAGAAGGC
>JAPUES010000004.1 GCA_027492445.1 Sporomusaceae bacterium
GTTTGAAAATCAGTCTATCCAGGATCTCTTTGAGAACTGGCAGGAACGATACGAACCTGAGTTGGCTAACAACTAAAAAAGACCATTAAATACGGCCACAAATCTATATCGGTAGTGAGGACTTTATCTCCATTTACTTTCATCAGATAATTGCTATGTTGGACTATTGCGGGTTAATGATTTCTGTAGTTCAGCTTCTTTTTTCGCAAAAAACATGAATTTTTACGTATACAGTAAACACATACAATACACGTAGACAAACACCACAATTATTTATATTCATGAGTTTTTGCAATTGATTTTGATGTAAATTATTTTTTACTTTTGTTGCCAAAAAAATATACAATTTTTTCGGTATTTACTATAATAAATAACAGACAGTAATATTTTATAAATTTGAAGGTGAGCATATGTTTATATCCGAAATATGTATACAAAACTTTAGATGTTTCAAAGAAGAAACGGTGATTCATTTTAACGAAGGCCTTAATGTGTTAATTGGCCACAATAACGCAGGGAAGTCTTCTCTTTTAAAAGCTCTAGCTATTATCTTTGACAGTAATAGTAGCAAGAAATTAAGAATTGACGATTTCAATAGAAATATTCCCGTTGAAGAATTAAAAAAAGCTCCCCCAATAATACAAATCACTGCAAAATTACAGGAGTCAGTCCAAGAAGACGATTATTCAGATGATATTGTTACTGTAGCAACTTGGCTAACTAAACTAGATAGACCGTATGAAGCTAGAATTACATTTATATTTTCTCTTCCCGAAAAAGAATCCTCTGATTATAAAGAAGTGATGTCTAAGCTGACTAGCCAAGATCCAGACGACTATTGGTATGAGATAGAACGCAACTTTTTGCGTAAATATTCGCAGAAACTCTATATTGGCGATCCTTCAAATAGAGTTACAGTAGACCCTGAAACTCTTAAAAAGTTCGATTTTCAGTTTTTAGATGCGATTCGGGATGTCGAGCGTGATTTGTATTCTGGGAAAAACACCCTCTTAAAGGAGGTTATTGATTACTTTATAGACTATGACATTAAAAACGACCCAAAATTAACTATTGAAGAACAGCATAAAAGTCTTTCTGAAAGAAGAGATGCTTTTTCAGAAGATACTGCCAAAATAATGAAAGATCTTCAACAAAGGTTAGCCATCGGAAAACAAGAAATGCTGCAATATGCAGAAAGTACAGGAGCAACCTTTGATGGTTCAAAACCAAACTTTGCAGGACGTATTTTAGATACGGACTTCTATTCTGCTCTGAAACTAGTAATAGAAAGTAATACGGGAATAAAAATACCGGCAGATCAAAACGGTTTGGGATATAATAATTTGATTTACATATCATTACTATTAGCTAAGATGCAAAAAGACGCGTCTGGTAAATACTGGGGTAGTAATGCAAAAGTATACCCCATTTTAGCAATTGAAGAACCAGAAGCACATTTACATCCTTCAATGCAGTATAAGTTTTTAAAATTTCTCCGCCAAAACAAACAATCGCATGTTCGACAAATATTTATCACTACGCATTCACCAAATATAACCGCCGCCATTAAACTAGATGATATTATTGTTTTAAATAAAAGGGATGGGAAAATATCGCCATCCTACCCTAGTAAAGTCTTTACTACTGACGATCCTAATAATGCTGCCTCTAAAAGCTATGTGGAACGCTTTTTAGATGTCACAAAATCAGACATGTTATTTGCTAAAAATATTATCTTAGTTGAAGGAATAGCGGAACAGTTACTTTTGCCAGTATTTGCAAACCTAAACGATATAGACTTGACTGATTGTCATATCGCAATCATTAATATAGGTGGCCGCTATTTTGACCATTTTTTAAAGCTATTTGATGTACAAAAAAATCCTTATGCCATTGATAAAAAGGTGGCCTGCATTACAGACTTAGACCCACAATATAAGAAAATAGCAGAAGATACAAATACTGAAACCGAAGAAGGCGATGAAACAAAACAATCGTGGAAATCTTGTTATCCATTTCAGCTAGATATAGATTCGGGATATGAATATAAAGCATGTAGTAACACACTCTTAGGAAAATTTGAAACAGAAAGTAATATAAAGATTTTTTCTCAGAAGGCAAAAGAAGGGTGCACACTTGAATATGAAATTATTAAAAACAATTATACCCTTCAAGGACTAATTACCTCTAGCGTAAGTAATGCACCCGAACTAACAAAAATGATGTCGGAAAGCTCTTTCCAAGAAGCTTGTAAATGCTTAAGGAAGGGCTCTAGTGAAAACCAAAAAATACAAGATGCGTTAAATAAAATAGATTGGCCAGAAATTGAAAAATTGAAACATCTAATTGCTGCTCGATATCTAAATTCCATAAGCAAAGGACAAGCTTCTCAAGAGCTTGCCCAACTTTTAAGCGATAGCGAGAATGTGGATATACAAGAAAAGTTTACCGTACCTAATTATTTAACTGAGGCGATCACATGGATATGCAAGTAGTAAAAACATTAGCTAATAGTGAAGACTTGATTGATATAGAGCATCACTTTAAAGTTTCCGCTGGCCCTGGGGCTGGAAAAACTAGGTGGCTCATTAACCATATTAAAAATGTAGTTACCACTTCTAAACGACTAGGTAAATGTCGGAAGATTGCTTGTATAACCTATACTAACATTGGCGTTGAAACTATTAATGACAGGCTTGGTCAACTGTTAGAACACACTGAAGTATCTACCATTCACAGCTTTCTATATGCTCACGTTGTTAAGCCATATATCTGGATTATTAAAGATGAGTTTAATATTCCAGTAGACAAAATCGACGGCCATGAAGACTTTATTCCCTCAACTGGTTTCATACATAAGTGGAAAGAAAAGACTGGTCAACTTATTACACTAAAAAATAAAGAGACCAAAGATATTGTTGCTGCTCTATGTGATCTACAATGGTGCTTTAATAATAACGAGCTAACACTAGAGAAAAGGCATTCTTACACAGGCCAAGGTGGCTCCTATAGCATCCGAAAAAATTCGTATATAGAGTATAAAAAAATGTGTTGGAACAGCGGTATAGTACACCATGATGATATATTATATTTTTCTTGGGTTTTATTCAAAAAAAGCCCTAGAGTATTAGATATTATAAGGTCAAAATTCCCCTATATTTTTATTGATGAATTCCAAGATACAAATCCTATTCAAACTGAGATTATTCGTTTACTTGCAACTAAAGAAACGATTATCGGAGTTATTGGAGACAAAGGACAATCAATTTATTCTTTTCAAGGAGCATGTGTCTCGGATTTTGAAAACTTTTCACTTGCAGGTATGCAATTTTTTAAAATTGAGAATAACCATCGTAGCACGGAAAAAATCATCGACATTCTTAATTTTGTTAGAAATGATAGTTCCTTAACGCAAGAATGTCCGGACAAATCCAATATAGGGGTTCCTCCTATTATTTTCGTTGGTGATATGTTTAAGGCATATCAGAAAGCTATGGAGTTGCTGGATACTAAAGATATATACACTCTTTCCTACAGAAATATTGTTGCTCGTTCTATGCAAAATAATCAAATAATGAAAGATGACAAACTTACCGTAGGAGCTTTTATTGATGATCCCAAAAGAGGCTATAGGATATTAAACACCATTTATGCACTTGAATATGCTCATCAAAGAAACATAAAAAAGGCACTGCACCATCTAAAGAAAATAGAAACATTTACAGACAAAAATGCTCTTATTTTTTTACGGAAACTCTACAATCAATATAGCTCAATAAAAAATATGTCTCTTACTAATTTTTATAATGATCTATTACTTACAGATTTGGGATGTTCTAAAATCAACCGCGGAAAAACAAAAGATAAGTTTTATGACCCTAAAACCTATCGAGATATAGCATCTTGTTTACGATTTGACGATGAAAAAAGTTATCATACTAATATTCATAAAGCCAAAGGTGCTGAATTCGATAATGTTCTTGTTATGATTTCTGACCCTCAAAAGACTTTCAATGAAGATAAAGACCTGTCCTTTCTATTCAATCCTAATATAGATATTGAAGAGAACCGTGTACTTTATGTTGCACTAAGTCGTACTAAAAAGAATCTTTTTCTCAGCATTCCGTCCCTAACCTCTGACGCCAATAAACAAAAACTACTTGATATTGGCTTTCAAGTAGTTCAAGTATAAAAGATTTCGAAAATCCTACCTTGCCAATATAAAGTTGATACCAAGCCATTCTTATCTATTGGTGACATACCTTACAATACTACAAGATATTTAGATCATCAAACCCTTCATGTGGATAGGCTACAATAAACTGGACAGTTTTTTTAAGGAGCTGCTAAAATAGTAA
>JAPUES010000005.1 GCA_027492445.1 Sporomusaceae bacterium
ATAGATTGCCCAATGCGCTTATATCGTCCTGAATTTATTGCTGATCTTGCAAAACAGGTGCCAGACAGGCGTGAACGTGCCAAAATTGCAAGAGCTGGGGGATATTCAGCCAAGGTAATAGAGAGTATATTGAACAAACGCAGGAAGGAAAATGAGGCTGAGTAGTAAAGTCTACTTTTATATTTAAAGGGAGGGAAAATATGGATGCGTTATTAGTCTTATTAGGATTAGCCTCTTTAATTGTTATGGTTGTTGGTCTTATCAAACCAGCTCTAGTTATTAGATGGAGAGAAAAGAAAACAAGACCGAGGGTACTGATGATTTATGGTGGTTTATTCATCGTGCTCTTAGTAGCTTTGGGGATGACGGGAAATTCAAATAGTGAAAAAAATGTTAGCAAAGCAGTAACAAAAACGGAAGAAGCACAAGTAAAACCTGCTAATGAGGCCGTCAGTAAAGAAGAAACTCCAACAAAATATGCTCTTGGTGGAGCAAGAAAGTTAGTAATGGACTGGTTAGGTGAACATGAATGGCCAAATACAACTCCTCTATCATTATCTCCTGGAGACAAACTAGATTTATCGGGCAAAAAATATCACATATTTACATTAACAGGTTTACATCGTGCAATTGATATTCTTGTAGATCCATATACTGGAGAATTGTTATTCTATGATACAGGCTTGCAACCCAAATCTTTAGACAAATGGTATCTAGAATATAAAGCAGCTCATAAAGCAGATTTTGGCAAACGTATCAATGAAAATTTTGAATGGGTTGAAAAACCTAGTATGCAAAATGGATACATTGTTGGCAAGGTCAAGAATATATCAAAGAAAACCTTTAAGTATGCATCGATCGTGTTCAATCTATCTGATGGATCGAAGAACAGAGTCGGTTCAGTCGCTGCAGATATACGCAGTTTAAAGCCTGGAGATATATGGAGTTTCCAAGTGTCTCCTGCGCTATATCAATCTATGGCCTCATATGAACTTGAAAAAGTTGAAGGATATGAATGGTAAAAAAATATTGAGGGGATGTTAGTTATGAGTATTCGCTGGGTGCCTGAATGTAAGTGTTGTGGAAAAAGGGATATAATTAAGTTGTGTTCCACGAGGAATGATAAGAAGCCTAATACACCACCAGAAGATATGAGTGGAATTTGTAATGCTTCACCGACTCGAAGACATGTCGCTGTTTGGGTAGAACACTAGGTCTAAGCAGTAGCCTAACAATATTTTCTGCTAGAGGGACGAGATTAGTGGCATTTTGTGGATTCTAAAAATCCAGTAAATGTTAATAAGCTCGTCTTTTTAGCTTTTAAGAAAACGTAAATGAAAAATATCCGTAATGCTTATATATTTGATATTTGACAAGATATGAGGAGGTTTTAAAATGAAAAAGGACATAACCGAACAAGTATTAATAGGTGATTTTGTAAAACATGAAGACAATCCAACTGAAAATACTTCAAGTGATGAACTCGAGGCAGCTTTTGCTAACTTGAAGGTAGCGGTAGGTGGTGCGAAAGGAGCGATGGATGAATTAGCAGATATTTTTGGCGGTATTATTCAAGGGGCAGAAAAAAATAATGGTAAAATAGGAAACGTAAATAATATTCTTAGACAGGTTTTAGAAAATGAGTTAAAAGCGTTAGACGTGAGTGGTGGTGATCAAGCGCGGATTGATGAATTACAAAATATTTTAAAGCAATAGTAGTAAAGTAGGTCGAGAAGCAATGATCTTTAACTGCTGGAGAGTATTATGAGTAAAACAATATCTCTATTAGTAACAGTGCTTATATTGGCACTCTTAGAAAGGATTTTTAAGATGATTTAAATGGCTGGGGAAATGGTATTAATGAAAATAAGTATCAGTAAAATTCAGGATACTTAACTATGATGAAAAATCATTACGAGTTACTTATTGAAACGTCGTCCATAATTGGGCGACGTTATTTTACATTGTTTAACAGGAGGTAAAATAAATTTGCTTGCTTTATTAAAAAGACCTTGTTTTCATTGTACATATTTTCTCAAATATGTACAATTTGCTGCTAATCCGTGCCCAATTTGCAGGCTCAATAATTATCAAATGTCTCATATGTTTAAGAAAAATAAGTATATGAGATAAGGCTCTGTAAAAAGAGTATGTGGAAGGAGGCGTTTTATTGTCAAAGCGAAAAATAATGGATATGGTACTGTTGGCAGCTTCCGTAATAATTGCTGTAGTAAAAACCATTGTCGAACAAGAAAAGTCACAAGAAGATAACGATGAAACTTCATAATTAATTAAACAATGGCTTCCTGTGTGGAAGCCATATGTTTATCTTCTGGCCTTATCAAAATAGCAAATGAAAGGAATGAGTTATTATGGAATTTAAACCAGCCCAAAGAAAAAGAGCCAAGTTACGTTTAGCTATCGCTGGTCCGAGCGGTGCTGGCAAAAGTTATTCTGCATTAGTCGTTGCCAGTGGAATTGCACCTTGGTCAAAAATTGCCGTTATTGACAGTGAAAATGGTAGTGCCGAATTATATGCGCATTTAGGCGGTTATTCAGTATTAACCATAGAAGCACCATATGATCCGCAAAAATATATTAATGCCATTCACATTGCAGAACAATCAGGCTTTGAAGTCATTATTATTGATAGCCTAAGTCATGCATGGAATGGCGAAGGTGGGATACTAGATCAGCAAGGAAGAGCTGCCGATACAAAATACAAGGGAAATAGTTGGGCTGCTTGGCGAGAATGTACTCCTAAGCATAATTCCTTAGTCGAAGCCATGCTGAAATCATCGTGCCATATCATTGCCACAATGCGCTCCAAAACAGAGTACGCACAGGTCACAGAAAACGGTAAGGCTGCAATTAAAAAACTCGGAATGGCTCCTATCCAGAGGGATGGTATGGAATATGAGTTTACCGCTGTCTTTGATCTTAGCCTTGAACACGTAGTTAGCATCAGCAAAGACCGTACAGGACTGTTTGATGGTCATTATTTTAAGCCTGATGTTATGACAGGTCGTAAATTATTGACATGGTTAAATTGTGATAATGGAGGTAGTACCGCGACCGTTACAGTCACACCCTTTTCACAGCCCAAGCAAGAAGAGATTCCAGATGTTTTTGCGGAGAATACTACAGAACTTTCAAATGTATATCGCATTGTCAGCTCGGAAGCCAAAACGAAAGGCAATGGACAAGTGTTTGCTAAAGTCGTGCTACTTCGTGGTGACAAGAATATTTTAGCATGGTCGTCATCGCCAGAAATATTAGATATTCCAGCAGGTACACTCATTACTGCTACGATTACAGAACTAAAAGGGACACCTGTTATCGAATCCTATGCTATAGTCAAGGCAGGTGAAGCAGCATGATTTACAGTTATTCACGGCTAAAACGATATGCTGATTGTCCTGCATCCTTCCAGTATAAGTATCTTTATGAAATGGCAGAAGCACCAACGGAACCGCTAATTCTAGGTAAAACAATTCATACGGCAATCCAACTTTATTTAAGTGGTGCAGACATACAAACTGCGGTCGATAGTGCCATATTACAGGAGGCTGAAATCCCTGTAGATCATGGTGAGGTAATAAGGATGGTACAGCATCCTATTGTGACAGGGATTAGTGGTGGGCAGGTAGAAGAACGGCTATCAATACCGCTGGATGATGAAGGATTGATACAGTTCCAAGGATACATTGATTGGTATAGAGAGCTACCTGATGGAACAGTTCAACTGATAGACTGGAAAACCAATAGAAGTAAGTATGATCCGACTGATAATCACCAGCTAGGATTATACTCATGGTATTTATCTCAAATTACAGGCGCAACCGAGATTAACGCTGAACTGGTATTCCTGCGTTATCCCTATGCTGATGCTTGCCAAGCTCATACCTATACTCGAAATGAGATGGAAGACGCGAGGAAATGGGCACTAACACTTGCCGAAGAAATTGATGATAAGGTGGCGGAATTAAATTTACTTGATGGTGTAGAAAGTGATAACTTATTTCCAGCTACTCCAGGTAAGGCTTGTCAACACTGTAGCCATGCCAGCCTTTGTATCAAGAGTGTGAATGTTGCTCCAGTAAGAGTCGATGACCGAGTTGATGCGGAAAGAGTAGCAGCCGAGGTAATCCGATTAGAAGCTGCTCTTTCTGATATGAAAGATAATTTAAAAGCTTGGGCAAAAGATAATGGTGCTATTTCTGTTGGCGATAGTACCTTTGATTTTGTTTCCAGTATTAGCTGGAATATTGGAGCAGAAAAATTATATGAGCTATGTGCCGAACTATATGATGCTGGTATCAATGCCTTTGAGTATCTTACCCTTACCGCAAGTAAT
>JAPUES010000006.1 GCA_027492445.1 Sporomusaceae bacterium
GTTATCATATCTCCAATTTCATCATTTGCCTCATAGGAGATGGTCGTATTACGCAAATCACCCATTGCAATATTTTTTGCTGATTCCGCTACCAAGGCAAGGGGTCTTGAAATACGTCGCGCTAAGAAAACCGCTGCTACACAAGCAAAGATAAAAATAATTGCCGTTAATATTCTTTGCGTCTGATGTACCTTGTTGATGTTAGCAACATTTTCCTGTATTCGCAGGTCCATACGCTCCATCAAAAATTTAACAGTGCCATTCATGGCCTTTTCAGCAGCTTCAATTTTTCCTCCCGCTGCGATTACACTTTTCAAGGCTTCTTCTTGCCCTTGACTTTTACGAATAAGAATACCTTGATCGGCAATTTGATGATATTCCCCAAGGGTAGCTTTCAATTCGCCTACTTTTTGTTTACCTTCCGGTGTAATCAATTTTTTTTCTAAACTGGCTAACGTATTATTCATATTTTGCCGTGATACATCATAGGCCTGAGCATATTGAGGATCTGCTGATAAAATATAGCCTCGAACTTGCGCCGACTGATTATTTAGTTCAATCGCAAGTTCCTTCACCTCAATAACCAAGGGAACACTGCGATTCAAGACACCATCATAGCCCGCTTCAATGTTGTCCATTTGAAAATAAGTATAGGCAGAAAGTCCCATAAAAGCCACCACGATTAACATGCAAATCAATAGTATCTGTTTCCCAATTGTCAACTTCATGAAATTACCGCCTTTTTAAAATTATTTTCCCTCTTGTACCATTGCCCTTCTTATGTAGTTCGTAACCCCTACTTTCTTGACATACTTATTTCTCACTCTTTTTAAAATGTATTTCGACAGGATACCTTTTTATTCCTCCCATTTATGGAAAAAGCCTGAATCATTTTTCAGTGATTCAGGCTTTGCTTACTAGTATTCTGCTATTCTACCAAGGGCTACAATCTTTCCTGGGTTCATAATATTGTTAGGATCAAAGCTATTTTTAATGGTTTGAAGTACTTTCTTTTGCCCCTCTGTCATGTGTTTGTACATGGCTGACACACGTTTTGCCCCAATACCATGTTCTCCAGATAGATTACCTTCTAAGACATACACAGCATCATAAATTTCACTTAGCACTGCATCCTTTAAATCATGCCAAGCATGGTCATCACGATCTTCCCGCAAAATGGTAGCATGAATATTACCATCACCTGCATGACCAGCACTAGGAATCTTGCAATCATACTTTGCTGAAATTTTTTCAATAGCAGCAAGAGCGGCAGGAATATTGGCAATGGGTACAACAATATCTTCCATACAATATACGGGGCTTAACATACGAAGAGCTTCGGCGTAGGCCTTGCGTGATTTCCAAATACGATCTTGTGTGGAAATATTATCAGCTACGAAGACTTCTAATGCTCCATTTTCCATACACATCTTACCAATGGTTTCATAGTCTTCTTGTACTTGCAGCTCCGTATTACCATCTACCTCACAAATTACATAGGCACCAGCATCACTAAAGGGCAATTTTTTATTTAAATAAAGCTCGGCTGCTTTTATGGATAGGCTATCCATAAATTCAACGGCTGTGGGAATAATACCCGCCGTCATAATCTTGGGCACCACTTTAATGGCCGATTGTATATCAGGGAAGGGAATCAATAAATCAGCAACATATTGGGGCAGAGGCATTAACTTTAGCCAAATTTTTGTAATGATGCCTAAAGTACCCTCTGAACCAACCATGAGATGAACCATATCATAAAAAGTAACATCTTTTACATTTTTACCACCATACGTAATAATATCGCCATCGGGCATAACCACTTCTAGTCCATAGACATGACGTCCTGTTACACCGTATTTTACTGCTTTATTACCGCCAGCATTGGTGGCAACGTTACCACCAATGAAAGAAGATTCTGCAGAACAAGGATCACCAGCATAAAAAAGATTTAATTCTTTTGCTACTTTTTGCACTTCTCCTGTGGTAACGCCAGGCTCTAGTACCATAAATAAATTTTCATTATCCACTTCAAGAATTTTATTCATTTTTTCTAAGGATAATACCATGCCACCATGTAAAGGAACAGCACCTGCCGCTAACCCAGAACCACCGCCTCTAGGTGTGATGGGAATGAGTTCTCGATTCGCTAATTGCACGACTTTAGAAATTTGCTGAACATTCTCAGGCTTAATGACCACTTCTGGCATTTTTTCCCACAGTTTATCTGATGTTTCATCCCGTGAGTACATTTCCATTTTTTCCGGATCTACAATTACATTTGCAGTGCCAAGAATAGCTTGTAACTCTCGGATGATAGCGTCGGTTATTTTATTAAATCCCATGACCCATCCCCCTTATGCGATAGTTTTCATTTTTTTCACGGTTTCAATGAGCATAGGTACTACTTCAAATACATCGCCAACAATTCCAAAATCCGCTACTTTAAAGATTTGAGCTTCTGGATCTTTATTGATAGCAACAATGACATCGGCCGTCTGCATGCCTGCCAAAAATTGAATCTTACCGGCAATTCCCATAGCAATCATTAACTTCGGTGATACGGTTTTCCCGGAAAGACCAATCTGATGAGGATAGGTAGACCAACCTAGTTCTACAGCATCACGAGTAGCGCCGACAGCGGCTCCCATGACAGCTGCCAACTCTTCTACTAATTTAAAGCCTGCTGTATTTTTCATACCTTTACCGCCAGCAACAATTATATCGGCTTCTTCAATACTAACAGCTTGGGTGGTATCTACCATATATTCCAAGAATTTTTCCACCGTCATTAAGGTTGAACCGGAATACTTCTTAACAACAATTTCTCCAAGGCGTGTCGGTTCAATAGGGGCTTGTTTCGCTGATCTTGGGCGAACCGTTGCCATCTGTGGGCGCGTATCCGGGGTTTTTATTGTCGCCATAATATTTCCACCAATGGCTGGCCTAGTTTGTAATAGTAGCCTTGTGTCCTGATCAATGGTGAGTTCTGTACAGTCCGCTGTTAAACCAGTATTGGTTTTAGCAGCGACTAAAGGCATGACCGTACGTCCAGTAGTAGTTGCTCCAGCAATTATAATTTCAGGTTTTTCTTCATTTACTAATTTAGTAATGGCATTGCTATAGGGCTGGGGCAAAAAGTTTTTGAAAATAGGATCTTGAATAAAGAAAACTTTATCTGCACCCCGTGCAATAATTTCTTGTAAGTTTTCAATTTCATCACCAAGGATTACACAAGCAAGTTCACAGCCTAGTTCATTGGCAATTCCTCGTCCCCAGGTTAAAAGTTCAAAGGTCACAGCTTGAATTTTGCCATCACGTTGTTCACCAAGGATGAATACCCCTTTGTAATCCGCAAGATTATTAGCCTCTGCTATGCCACAATTCACATAACTTGACATCATTTATTACCTCCTTATAAAACATCCTTTTGTACTAAAAACGCTATCAATTCATCAATAGGTTTCATGGTACCATTGGCCTTTGCCATAATCGTATCACGGGAAAGCTTCGGGCTAAAAATCTTAACAACACGCGTCGGTGAACCCGTCAAGCCAAGTTCACTCTTATCAAAGCCAAGCTCTGCATTTCCCCACATCGGCACCGTAACATCTTTGGCTTTTAACTTACCACTTAAGGTTGGAAATCCTGTATCACTAATATCCTTATTCACAGAAACGAGCACTGGGAAATTGACTTGAACTCTTTCAAAGCCACTTTCCACCGTTCTTTTTACAATAACCCCCTCTGTAACTATTTCCAATTGGGATACATAGGTTTGAGCAGGAATATCTAGGTAATGGGCAATCATCGCTGCCGTTTGGCCAGTTTCCCCATCTGTCGCCCGTTCTCCACAAATAATCATGTCAAAATCACCGTTTTTGCGGATGGCTGCAGCAATCACCTTAGCGGTAGCAATGGTATCCGAACCAGCAAACTCTCTACCTGAAATTAATATTCCATCATCAGCCCCCATAGAAATAGCTTCTTTGATGGCCTTCATAGCAGATACAGGGCCCATGCTTACTGCCGTAATTGTTACATCAGGATAGGTATTCTTAATCCGAATAGCCTCAGCTAAAGCATTTTCATCTAAAGGATTAATAATAGTATCTTTACCAGTACGCACCATGACTCCAGTTACCGGGTCTAGTTTTACGGAATCAGTTCCAGGAACTTGTTTGATGAGTGCAATAATTTTCAAATAAATACACCTCCTATTTTATTTTACCCATAATGTAATAATTCTTGTGTCCTTCCATGAAATACTGTAATTTTTCAATTTAACTATTCTATTTTTTCTATATCTTACCCGATTATTCGAATAAGGTAAAATTGTTATTCATCATTAC
>JAPUES010000007.1 GCA_027492445.1 Sporomusaceae bacterium
AATGGCGGAACCATATACTCTGTCAAACTGCTTGCCAGATGTTCCCTTAATTCCTCTATATTCATACTATTGCTTGCTGTAAAGTATCCGCAAAGATGCTGGGTTCCACTGATTTCTTGGACGACAACAGCGCAGCTTTTTATTCCCTCATAGCTTTGGATTTGACTTTCAATTTCCCCTAGTTCAATTCTAAGTCCTCTCAGCTTAATTTGATTATCCACCCTGCCGAGAATGTCCACTTCTCCATCTGCCGTCCATTTGGCATAGTCACCGGATTTGTAGACTCGTTCCCCTTGAAAGAGGATAAACTTTTCTTCCGTTAGTTCTGGGCGATTTAAATAACCTCTGCCGACACCCCTACCACCAATGAGTAATTCTCCCACTACACCGATTGGTAGTATATTCAAATCTTTATCAACAACATATAGCGTAACGTTAGACAAGGCTTTACCAATATTTATTTTTTCATTTTCAAGTTCCTTGGCATTGGTAGCGATGGTCGTTTCTGTGGGGCCATAGGTATTATAAATTAAGGCCTCGGTATGTTGGCGCAGAGTTGTAAAGAAGTTTGCGGGGAAATTTTCACCACCACAAATAATTACTTTCACATGACCAAGTGCCTTGGCAAAGTGATCAGCTTCCACATACTGCATGATTCTTGATGGGGTTGTTGACATAGCATCAACACCATGTTTCGTAATAAACTCGGCTAACAGGATGGAATTATATGCTGTATTTTCATCGGAAAAAACCATGGTTAAGCCATTGGCTAGGGTTACAAAGGCTTCTTCTAAGAACACATCAAAAGCGACTGTCGTGACCGACAACATTCTAGAACTCGTGGCTATTATCTTGTTAATATAGAAATTCGAGGGCAGAGGTAATACATAGTTTACAATGTTTCTATGTTCAATCATTACACCTTTCGGTTTGCCTGTTGAGCCGGAGGTATAGATAATATAGCAAAGATTGTTGGCCTTTACTTCCGTTCTGGGATTGTGCTTCTCTTCCTTTTCTAATAGTTCATCGACTACTAATCCATTGCTAAAATTAAGCTCTGCTTGATTCTCTTTCGTCGTAATGATAAATTTAGCATCACTGTCTTCTAGAACATGTTTTATTCTTTCTTCTGGATATTCTGGATCGACAGGGATAAATGCTCCCCCTGATTTGATGATGCCAAAGATGGTGCAAATGAGCCTGCTATCTCTTGGTAACAAAAAGGCTACTTTGTCTTCGGGCTTGATGCCCTTGGCGATAAGGGCATTTGCTATTTTATTAGCAGCAGCATTTAGTTCTGTATAAGATAAGGTTTTGTCCATGGCAATGAGCGCTGTATGGTCGCCCTTTGCTTTTGCCGTTTCCTCAAATATTTCTTGTAAGGTTTTATCTTCCTGTTCATCCTTTACGGGATTAAAGGTTTCAAGTAATTTTATTTGTTCCTGATTGACTATGGAAATATTTTTGCACAATGTCTTAGGGTTTTCGGCAATTTGTTTGGCACATTCGGCAATTGCAGCACTTAGAGTTTGAATATACTCCTTGGTATATAAGCTTTCATCATACTCAATGGAAATTTCATAACTATCTTTTTTAGGCATTATAGATATGGCGAGTGGCAATTTAACTTTATCCACTTCTAGCACTTCGACCTCTGCCCATTGGTCTTCAAGAATAAAAGCTTCTGCCATGCCGCCTTGATAGACATAGTTAATCTGTGGCACGAAGTTGTGTTTTTCTGCCATTTTTGTCAGGGGATAGATTTCATTTTCTATGGTTTCAATCATATTTTCTTGCACCGATTGAATAAGTTCTAAGGTATTTTGACGATTTTCAATGGTGACCACGAGAGGCAGGGTTTTTACAAACATACCCATGATATTCATTAATTTATTTTCATTCCTGCCATGAGAAATGGTGGTAATGGCTATGTTTTCTTCCCCCGTATAGCGATAAAGAGTATAACAAAATGCCGATAAAAACAAATTGCTTGGCGTTACAGCATTATCTTGGCAGAATTTTCGTATCCCATCCCCCTGAACAGGGATGACCACAAATTCAGCCTGCCCCTTCCGTCCGCCTTTTGCCATTTTAGGAAGTTCCGTCATGGTAACTTTCAGCTTATTGTCAAAGAAGGTTTCGGCTTTTTGATATTTTTCTTTGCCTACCATTTCCTCTTCTTCTAAGGCATGTTCAAAAGCAGTATAGTTTTCTTTTTCTAGTTCTTCCCCATTATATGCTTTTGCTAAGTCAGCATTAAAAATGCCCAAGGTGCTACCATCAACAATGATATGGTGGATATCCATAAATAAATAGGTGTGCTGCTCCGTATAGTAAATAGCTATGCGATAAAGTGGTCCCTGAAAGAGGTCAAAGGACTTCACGAAGGCTTTTTTTAGGTTTTGAATGTCTGCTTCCCTAGCCTCGCTTATTTCAATAGTAACGGCTTCCTCATCTTTTCTTAGTTGCACAACCTGTCCTTCTTTTCTGCCGAGACAGGTCTTTAAGTAGGGATGGGCTTCCATTACTTTTAGAGCGGCAACTTTTAGTTTATGGGGGTTTACTTTATTGGATAATTTTATTATTTGTGGAAGATTATATTGCAATACTTCATTGTCTTTTTCCCATTCATAATAGAGGCCTAGTTGGTTTTCGGTTAAGGGATAGTATTCTTTCTTTTCGAAAATTTTGATTATTTCTTCTGTACCACTATTATCGGCGACTACTTTGGCTATCTTGGCGGGCGTTTTTTCTTGCATAATCTGCACCATAGTTACGCCAAGCTTACTGCATAATAACTGCAGCTTCATGGCCTTTATGGAGTCTCCGCCCAGCATAAAGAAGTTATCATTTATGCCTACCCCTTCCATGCCTAATATCTGTTCAAAAGCTTTACAGATTGTCTCTTCCTTATCATTCCTTGCTGCTTGGTAAGGCTCTCGTATGGTTTTCGAAAGTTCGGGAGCTTGTAAACTTTTGCGATACACTTTCCCATTAGCATTTAGGGGGATTTCAGCAAGCTCTACAAAAAAGGACGGCATCATATAGTCAGGTAAAAACTTAGCTAGTTTTGCCTTGATTTCTTCCCCTGTAATGCTACTTTGTACGGTATAAAAGGCACAGAGATAATTTTGCTTATTTTGATCAATAAAACCTTTGACCACGGCATTCTTAATAGCGGATATTTTTTTTATTTGATTTTCTACTTCACCAGGTTCCACGCGAAAACCATTGATGTTTACCATCCAGTCATTACGATTTACATAGGCGATATTACCATCGGCAAGTTCTATCCCAATATCACCACTCAGGAATAAAACTTTATCCTGTTCATTGGTTGCAAAAGGATTCTTAATAAATTTTTCATTTGTAATTTCCGGATTATTCAAATAGCCACGAGCAAGCTTAGGCCCTGCAAAACAGATTTGTCCTTGTTCGCCTTTTTTAACAGGTTTTAGTTCATCGTCAAGCAAATATAATTTTACAGAATCCATGGGTATGCCAATAGGCGTATCTTCTTCCACTACGTTTGTACAAAAATAATGTGTTGCCGGCCCATTTACTTCTGTTAAGCCATATAAATTCATTACCTGCACATGTTTAGAGTCAAAGGGTACGGCCTTGTCACTGCCAATAATTAATTTCTGTAGTGGTGAGTTATCGTCTATTAAAAATTGCGCTAATTGGGGAGGGGCAAAGCTGATAGTAACCTTATGGTCTTCAATATATTTTTTTAATTTAGTAATGTCTTTTCGCACTGGGTCAGGGGAAAGATGGGCTTCCATGCCATGACCTAAGGACAAGAGCACTGTAAATAAGAAGCCGACAAAAGTAGTACTGGAATTTATTAGAAATATATCATTTGCACAGCCATATCTGGCATCAGCAATATCATGATAAATCATGGCAATATTTTTTTGTTCGAGCATTACGCCTTTGGGATTTCCTGTGGAACCGGAGGTATAGATAACCGCTGCCAAATCATTAGGTCCTATATCCCTTGGCAAGTCAGCAAGTTCCATCTGAGTAAGGTTTGCCATATATTCATCATTGATAAGGACTTCAACATCACAATCTTTGATCATAAAATCAATTCTCTCTTTAGGGTAAGACAAATCAATGCATAGGTAGGCTGCGCCAGCTTTCCAAATACCTAAAATGACAGCTATAGATTCTATCGATCGCTCTATCATCATAGCGACAATACTCTCTCTGCCAATTCCCTTGCCTCGTAAACTTCGTGCTACTTTCTCGGATAAGGCATCTAACTCAGCATAAGTCATACGCTTCTCTTCATACACAATTGCGGTTTTGTCTTGGTGCTTCCATACAATTT
>JAPUES010000008.1 GCA_027492445.1 Sporomusaceae bacterium
AAGCGCATTGGGCAATCTATTTTATCCCCGCGAAAATGCTTAAACAATTTGAGCATCGCATCACGTCCGATAAGCTCAAATAATTCTAAGTAAATATCGTTAAGTGCATCCGCTTCGTTACCTTCAACACTAAAAGCTTCATACACACGCTCATCGTTGATGTTATCAAAATCAATGTTAATCACCAGATTGCCCTCCCTTCATAAAGTTAATAAAATTATAACAGTGCCGAAATTATCAATTCAAATCATAAAAAGGATTTTTTAAAGCCCCGTAAAATGTTCCTTTTCTAGAATTTTAATAGGGCGCTATTTATTCCTATAAGCATCTGTATCACGCCTCATTAAATAAGCAATCCCCACTGCCAATAACGGCAGTGGGGATTGCTTATTTATATCTATCTTAGAATATATACATAAAAACACCAAAGATACGACTTGAATGCAGTATTAAACTAAAACAGACTAATCAATGCTGTGATTAACGACTATATTCATTATTCACTAGCACAAATTTCTTGGTATAAACAAATAATCTTTTGGCGGTATTCGACTGTTGAATTATGAAAGGCCATCTCCCATTTTATATCTTCATCACGATGCAATGGAACAAAAATATCCGTAACATAGTATGTCGGTTGTATTGGTCGAACTGCATCTGAAAGAATCTTATTCACCGGAAGAGTAGTGTCGATATCATCTTCATTTATTGGAATAGATATATCATTTACCCTTTGCAACGGACGCATATTAAGGCTTAAATAACTATGATAATCATCTAGCATTTGGGTGAAATCGCAAACTTTTTGATATAGCTCACTTTTTTCGTCTATTTGAGTTACTACATTATTGATGGTCGTTACAAAACGTCCGGCTTCTTCCAATATGCTTTCTTTGAGTGAGATTGTCGGGTCATTTTCTATGAAGTTACCTATATGGCACTCTTCAATAGCCCGTTCGAATACATTGCGTATTTGGCTTGATGAAAAAACAATTATCCTCGCAAGCGAATTCTTGCCAACTTCTTCTTGGTAGCGTTCATTCACTTTTTCAATATAGTCCTCTGTTATCATTTCGACACAGTCTTTGCCTAATTTATTGTCTACTTCCCTAACGATAAATAGTAACGCACTCGCTAAGAAATCAGACAAGACGTATTCATTCTGTTTTAATAGAGCTTGTTTGTCAACACCAAAAATTCCCCTGAAAGGGGTTTTGTGATTAACGTCAATGGTTTTGTCCTTGTGGATAATATCACACAAAGCAAGAACTATCCTCTCTAATTTATCTGCATGAAGATAAGGTATCACGTCTTTCTCAAAACCACTAATAACATCCTTTTTAGTTTTTCGATCCTTCTCATAGCTTGCATCAACAAAATCCATCTTACACTTCATTAGCCTGTGTATCGATGGGCCATCATTTATATATCTACTCTGTGAATCAACGATCTGTGCCAGTTTCCCAACCAATTCTTTCTCGGTCAACGTAGAACCCCATTTAAGAATTGTCGCAAACGTACCAAAACACAATCTCATGACCTTTCCCTCCTAAAAAAAGCAACTCGAAAGCAACTGTATTTGCTCTTTTAATGCTCTATAATATTGATAAATTGATTTGACAATGTTCTCTGTATAATTTAACACAATATACAAACACATCTCAAGCGTGAGAGAAAAATACTAGGGAATAACCACTAAGAATATTAAAAGAAGTATCATGTGAGACGTAACTACTCACAACGGCAGATTTAATACCTGCTGTAACCAGAAAGGAGATGCGTGTGTCAACACTATTCAATCAAATTTTTCAAGGAACTCTTATATGTTTTTTTTGAAAATTAAGTGTTTTTTTCTTCTTCTACTTCTCTTCCCCCATTAACTATCCCTGTATTTTACATTTTAGTGCCATTTTGAGGGAATAAATACATATTTAATTATCGACAGAAGTAGAAGAACTAATACCATTAATAAAAGGGGGCTTTTTTATGAGTTCTTATATGTATGATGTCTTGGAAGATCAAGCGGAAGAGTTAGGCATAAAAATTGTCAAACGTTACAAAAGCTACGGAATTGCGATTGCTATCAAAGACAATGGCACAAAAATTCTGAAAGACCGTTTTATATACAAAGTAAAGCTTCTGCCTGGAACAAGGAAAGACGATATAGAAAAATATGCTGAAGACGTTAGAATGTCCTTAAAACTTTTACTATTTCAGGTGATAGAGAAAAATACTTGTATACTCATAGTCGCATCTAAAGAATTTGTATTGGATAATAGTCTGTTTCGAATTCTGGCAAGTCCAGAATTCGCAGAAGTAAAAGCAACTAAAAAAATACAAATACCTCATCTCGTCGGATTTGATGCTATAGGTAAGCCAGTCATTGTTGATTTAATAGAATACCCGCATATCATGGCTAGTGGTACAACTGGCTCTGGCAAAACAGCAGGTCTCAAAAGCCTCTTAGTGAGCGTAATTATAGGCTGCTCACCAAATAACGTTAAACTTTTGATCTGCGACAAGGCAAGTGAATTCGAGCAGTTCTCCGAGATTCCACATCTTTCACATCCAATAATTACAGATTCTAACACTTTCTTAAAAGTCATGTTGCGATTGAAAGATGAATTAGATCGACGTTTGCCTATTAAAAACAGTGTAGAATTTCCGCACTTACCTGCTATAGTTTGCGTAGCTGACGAATTCCTTTCATTTCTTTCTGAAATAGGCAATAAGAAGATGAGGAATTTAGCGGCAGAAACTATTTCTGCTATTTTACGGCGGGGCAGGCATGTCAAAATCCACATGGTGCTAGCCGCTCATAACCCAACGCAAAAAAACATGCTAATTGATCTCAGCGACGTTCCATCAAGAATGGCCTTCCAGTGTGCAAAATATACTAACTCCATTACCATCCTTGGAGAAGGCGGCGCCGAAAAATTGAGAGGTAAGGGCGACATGTTATTTCGTCCCGCCAGCAATGTTTCACCACAACGTGTCCAAGGCGCGTTTATGTCTCCACAAGATATAAACGCAGTGCTCAATCAAGTTAGGTTAAACTACAACAACAGATCACAAAAAAAAATAAATCGTGATCGTTTTTTTAACCTCAAATATGGTTTTGTAATTAACGAAAAAGATCTGCATGAATCAGAAGTGGCTAAGGCATCTTCTCCAATAGTCTCTGCAAAGACCAATGAAGAGATTGACAATCAACTTTTCGCCAAAATCATTATTTGGGCATTGGAACATGATTCAATTTCAGGAAATATGATTTGTGATACCTTTCATATTGGCTGGCGAAGAGCAAATGGCTTTCTTGAAAAGTTAAATGTATTGGGTATAGCAGGAGATGTGTATGCAAAATTGCCGCGAGCTGTTCTTCCTGACCGTTTGGATGAGTTAACACCTCAAACCATGAGCTTCTTGATCAATCATGGTTATACCACAGAACAGATCAAGAAAGCAATCAATGCTAAAGGTGGTGACAAAACATGATACATATTGTTTATCAGACTTACTCAATTATATATTATATCTACGAATGAGAGGATTAGCATATTTGTGCCACAAAATGAACAAAAAATTGAAAGGAGAACTAACAATGTCAAGTAATACGGAAAAACTTTTTGACTTACCCTCGTTACTCGCGTCCAACGGCGGCCCACTACCTCTCAGCCGATCAGGCATTTATTCTGCGGCGGCCAACGGAGATATCCCGACGGTTAAGATAGGCAAACGCCGTTTTGTTCCATCATGGTTTATAGAGCAACTATTAACGCCTCCACCCAATCATAAGCAAACACAGACAGAAAATCGAAAGGGCTTTCACCTCTAGGAAGCGCCGGAAAATTCACAATGTCGCGACACCTCAAGGTGCGCGGCATTGTACTCTTGGGGTGGAGATTTGCTCCACTCTATTATATATTGAAAGGAGTACAATATGGCTAGAGCTAAAGGCGATGGAAGCTTGTATTGGGATCAAAAACGCACTTGCTGGTTTGTTCGTGTGACTTATCAAGACCCTAAAACAGGTGAAACTAAACGAAAAAAACTCAAGGGAGCGGAGGAAAATACTCCTAAGGGAAAATCAGCATCCTTAAAAATTGGCCAGAAGTGGTTAGAGCAGATAGAACAAGGCATGTCGCCTGATGCTGAGAAAATCACCCTTGGCGAATGGATCGATGCTTGGCTGAAAGAATATATTAAACCAAACGTAAGGGTTAAAAGCTATGACAAGTATGAAGGGTGCCTCGTGCAATACGTTAAACCAAAACTAGGAAAACTGCTGCTCCGTCAAGTCCGCGAG
>JAPUES010000009.1 GCA_027492445.1 Sporomusaceae bacterium
GTTTGCGCTTGCAACGATTCGAAAAAGATAGATTTGTTCTAGAAAAATTGTTTGAGGAAGGATATCGTGACGCATCGCTGAAACTATAATAAAAATCTCATCGCTTTATTTTATCGTAAAAACTATAACCCAATAACTCCTGCTAAGTTTTGTAGAAAGCTGGCAGGAGTTATTGCATTATATGGCAAATATAGATAAAGAAGTTATCCAATGGGTCTAACAGAGGAAGAAATACCTCTTGAATGCCACATTATTAAGATTGTTGATATTTATGATATAGAATATTTTGGAAAATGAACGTTGGTATAGGGGGAGGGGTGCACGTGACGATACATCAGCTGCCGATTAGAGAGCAATCATGTGTAGATAAGGCAATTAAAATTGATAACTTATCCTTTAGCTATAAAGCGCAACAAGAAGAGAAGGCGCTAGATGAGATACAAATTGAGATTGAACGCGGTGAGTTTGTAGTTATTATGGGGCCAAGCGGTGCTGGAAAGTCTACGTTGGCCAATTGTCTAAATGGTCTGATTCCTAATTTTGTACGAGGAAAGTACAGTGGTACTGTAGAAGTGCTAGGCCTCAATCCTAGCAAAGAAAAAGTAGGGGCGATGGCGAAACATATTGGACTGGTTTTTCAAGATTTTGAATCACAGCTTTTTTCTACGAATACCAAATTGGAACTTGCTTTTGGTCCGGAAAATTTTAATATGGATCCTGGGCAAATGAATGAAACAATTGATCAGATGCTGAAGGTTGTAAATTTAAAGGGTCTGGAAAATCGGCATCCATCTACCCTATCAGGTGGACAGAAACAACGGTTAGCCATTGGTTCTGTCCTGGCGATTGCGCCCCGCATTATTTGTATGGATGAGCCGACTACTGATCTGGATCCTGTGGGAAAAATAGGTATTTTTCAGATTGCAGGAGAATTACATCGCGATAAGGCGTTGACGCTGATTATTATTGAGCATGAAACGGAGGAAGCGTTACTAGCTGACCGAATTGTCATCATGGAAAAAGGCAAAATTGTGGCTGATGGTAAACCAAGGGAAATTTTACGTGAAGTGAATTTTTTTCGTGCATTAGGTATTATGCCCTTGCAGGTACCAGAATATTTTGCAAAAGTTGGCCTCTCGAAAGAATTGTTACCGCTGACACCTGAAGAAGGTATGGATGCATTTTTAGAGCAGGGGCTTCGAATCGATGAAAAACGTTATCAGGAATTGATTGACCAAGAAGAAGTGCGGGAAAAGGAGTACAAAAAAACCATCCTTGCAGTCCGTGAACTTACCTATCAGTATAGTATGGACAATCTAGTGCTAAAAGGGATAAATCTTGAGATTAAAGAAGGCGAATTTATTGCCATCCTTGGTCATAATGGTAGTGGTAAAACAACCCTTGTGAAACATTTTAATGGACTCTTAAAACCAACAGCTGGTCAGGTGCTAGTGAATGGCAAAGATACTAGCCAGAGTGCTATTTTTGAAATTGGTAAAGAAATTGGCTATGTATTTCAAAATCCTGATCATCAAATATTTTCAGATACAGTATATGATGAGGTTGCTTTTAGTCCGAAAATGCGTGGCTTTGGAAAACATGAAATTGATTCCTTGGTAAAAGATGCTTTACAAGCGGTTGAAATGGAAGGATATGAAGATAAAGATCCCTTCTCTCTTACCAAAGGGGAACGGCAAAGAATAGCAGTTGCTTCAGTCCTTTCCGCACAGCCTAAAATTATTATTTTAGATGAACCGACAACGGGGCTTGATTTTAAAGAACAGTATAAAATGATGGAACTCATTAAACGTTTGAATGAAAAAGGACATACCATTATTGTTGTGACCCATACGATGTGGGTTGTGGCAGAATATGCTCATAAGGTTGCTGTTATTCGCGATGGTCTATTAGTTATGCATGGCAAGACGCGGGAGGTATTCAAAAATGAAGTTGCGTTAGCCCAGTCTTACTTAAACACACCCCATATTGTGAACTTGAGTAATAAAGTTGGTAACACCTTATTGTCAGTAGAAGAAATGTTATATTGTACGACAAGGGTAGGTGAATGCTAGATGGACATGTTTTTATATTTGGATAAAGATACGTATATGCACCGTTTAGATCCACGGTCTAAGATTTTTGTGATGGTTGCTACGTTCTTGATTGCCTTATTATTTGAATCCATTCCTGTATTGCTGGCATTAGCAGTGTTGGTAGTTAGCTATGGCGCAACAGGGAAGGTCTTAACTAACCTAAAACGGATAAAACTAGTACTCATTATGATTAGTCTCTTTTCTGTTGTAATCTGGTCTGTTATGGGCAAAGGGAGTACGAAACTAATTGGAATGCTGACGCAGGAAGGTCTTATCTATGGTATTGCAATGGGTATCAAGCTGGATATCATGATTATTGCAGGTATGATTTTTTTAAGTTCAACTAAGATTGAAGAACTATCCCTGGCTTTACAAAAATTACACATTCCCTATCGAGTGGCGTTTGCTTTTTCTACGGCTATAAGGTTAGTGCCGATGATTGTTAGTACAACCTATATTATTATGCAAGCACAAAAATCCAGAGGTTTAGATTTGGATTCGGGGAATATGCTGACAAGGATTAAAAAATATATTCCCTTACTGATTCCCGTATTTATTTCCGTGATTCGCGGAACTAATGTTTTTGCCATGGCCCTTGAGTCTAAGGGATTTGGATATAGCGACCAGCGCAGTAGTTATTTGCAAATTGCGTACCGAAAGCAGGATGTAGTATTGTTAACGGGTACTTTCTTCTTGGTGCTGGTTAGTATATATTGGAAAATAAAAATACTATAATGTAAGTCGTAAAAGGAGGACAACATGAAAGAAGTATTTGGTATGTGGAAGTATACAAAGATGGTAGTATTGGTTGCTTTGAGCGCGGCTATTTATGCTGCCTTACTGATTCCCTTTAAGGCACTAGTATTGATTCCGGGGATTACTGAGGTTCGCCCAGCAAGTGTTTTTCCCATTGTACTTGGACTATTATTTGGACCTGCTGGTGCTTGGGGAGCGGCGATTGGTAATTTAATTGGAGATTTTTTTGGTTCATTAGGCATTGGTAGTGTTTTTGGATTCATTGGTAATTTTTTCTTTGCCTATGTTCCTTATAAGTTGTGGAATAAATTGGGGCTCATTAGCAGCAGTGATCAAGATCCATTGCTACTCAATAGTACTTCTAAAATGATTAACTATATTTTGGTAGCCATCTTAGGCTCCGTTTCCTGCGCCTTAATTATTGCTTGGGGTCTAGATGTGCTGCAATTAGTTCCTTTTGCGGCCTTAGGTACAATTATTAGTTTAAATAACTCCATACCAGCAGTTGTACTAGGGATTCCCCTAATGTTAATTCTCTATCCGCGCATTAAAAAGTGGGATTTATTATGGACGGATATTGTTGAGGAAGAATACCTTGAAAAGCCATCTGTGGTATCTAAATTAGGTGGGATGCTTATGGTAGTTGGTATTGTAGGTGGTATGGCATTGGGACTAGTAGCAGCTCTTGGCTTTAGTGATCAGGCCGCTTTTGCTGCTGGATTTGGCCAAGGGAAAATGGGTAACATGGGTGTAGTCGTTATGGCAGGCATTGGCGTAGCCCTCAATGTGATTGGTGGAGTTATGCAAAAATAAGCAGAAAGAGTAATGCAAGGAGTGTGTAGCGATGAAAAAAATTATAGTAATGTTATGCTTAATCCTGTCCATTGGTTCAGCAACTTTTGCTAATCCTAGGATGGACAGGGATACTCTCTATCAGGGTTCTACCATTGAAGCACTGTTAGCAGGAAATTATGACGGTGTGGCTACTGTTAAACAGATAAAGTCTAAGGGTAATACGGGACTCGGGACATTTGCTAAGCTTGATGGTGAAATGATTATAGTAGATGGAAATGTCTACAAAGTAGCTAAGGACGGTAAGGTTACCCTGCAAGATGACAATGTACAAAGTCCCTTTTATGCGGTGACTTCTTTTGATCGAGATATAACAAAGAAAATTACAACGCATCATGATCTTACTATTGAGTTATTAAAAAAAGAAATGGATCAACTGCGTACACGTAATGATTTGCCTTATGCAATTATCATTAAAGGTAAGTTCAAAGCTATCAAAGTGCGCAGTGTTGGGCCTTATGAGCCGCCGTTTCCCTTATTGTCAGAGGCCGTAAAAGAACAAAGTGTATTTGAATATAAAGAGGTATCTGGTAGATTAGTAGGATTTTGGCTGCCTTCCTATATGGGCAATACCAATGCTGCGGG
>JAPUES010000010.1 GCA_027492445.1 Sporomusaceae bacterium
CAATGTTTCGGTTTAGCTTGACAGCAAGTACATCCACTGCAGGTTTACCGCTAACGTCTGTGGCAGTCGTAATGACAGGTCTTGCCCCCATTGTATGGCCAATAAGATTGGTTAGTTCATTGCCCCCACCAATATGTCCTGCGAGTAAGCTAATAGCAAAGGTTCCTTGTTCATCCATGACCACGACAGCAGGGTCAAGCCGCTTATCGTTGACAAAAGGCGCAATCACCCGTACCACAATTCCCGTGGCCATAATAAAAATAAGCCCTTCATAGTGGGTAAAAATTTCACGGGTCAGGGTGCTTAGGGAGTCATAGGAAACAGCCTGCAGCGGGTTACGGCCTTTTTTTGCAAACACAGTGACCTTATGATTCAGAGCAACTAGACTGTCCGAAAGTTTATTACCAAGTACCGCTCCGTGATTGGTTACGGAAATAATGGCGCATTTCATTTTGCATCGCGATACATATGACCAAATTCAGGAGCATACAAGCGAGATAAGGCATATTCACTATCAAGGCACCGACCTATGACAATCATAGCAGTACGATCAATGTTGGCATTGGTTACGATTTCTCCAATGGTTTCAATGGTTCCGCGGAAAATCTTTTGCTCCGGCCAAGAGGCTTTTTGCACAATGGCGACAGGAGTATCGGGAGTATAACCGCCAGCAACCAATTCCTTCATAACATTTTCAATCATATGGACACTTAAAAAGATACACATAGTGGCATTATGACTGGCAAGTAAGGCTAACTTTTCTTTTTCAGGGACGGGGGTACGTCCTTCTAAGCGGGTGATGATGACAGTTTGAGAAACATCCGGTAAGGTATATTCGCATTTTAGGGCGGCGGCCGTCGCCAAAAAGGAACTAACCCCTGGCACTACATCATAACTAATCTTTCTTTTCTCCAGGGCATCCATTTGTTCTTGAATGGCCCCATAAATACTTGGATCACCAGTATGTAAGCGTACTACCTTCTTGCCTTTGCCTGCCGCTTCTTCCATAACGGCAATGACTTCATCAAGGGTCATAGAAGCGCTATTATAAATAGCCGCTCCTTGTTTTGCTAAAGAAAGTAAGGCGGGGTTCACAAGAGAACCTGCATAAATAATGACATCGGCCTCCCCTAGCAAACGCTGGCCTTTTACTGTAATCAATTCCACATCCCCAGGACCTGCTCCTACAAAAGATATATCCATGAATAACCTCCTAATTTTTAAAGAAATAACTTGTATTAAAGAATACGCATCTATATTGTTGGCCTGTCAGAAAGGAGATATAGGGCATGCTCCTTTCTGACGATTGCTGTTAAGAATCTTTAGCAACACTTCTATAGAGTCTAAGTGTTTTTTGATTAATTTTTTGTACACACAATAATAAAGATAGGATTTAAGGCCTGTAGCATATTACTTGATTTTAGGGCCTTGATCCGCGTGACTTGAGCGCCAAAGGCCTCCACTGTAAAATCTGCTTTTGCTTGCATAATATGTAAAGCATCATATAGAGTTTCAATAGTAACTGCTGTAATGAGGATTCGCCCCTTGGCTTTCAGTAAATCCTTACTTTTCTCTAAAATCTCGCCTAAATGACCACCACTGCCGCCAATTAGAATGACATTCATGGCTGGTAAGCCTGTAAGAGCAAGAGGGGCTGATCCAGAAATAGCCTCTACATTAGTAGCATTAAATTTAGCAGCATTGGCACGAATAAGCTCAATCCCTTCTGGTTCACGCTCGATGGCATACACCTTGCCTTGCGGAGCTTGCAGTGCTGCTTCAATGGATAAAGAACCTGTGCCGGCGCCAATATCTAAAATGGTATCCGTGGGAGAAATCTTTGCTTTCGTTAGTCCTAAGATGCGAATTTCTTCCTTCGTCATGGGAATATCACCACGAATAAATTCATTATCACTAATTCCTAGAAAAGGAATCATGCTATCACCACCATAACACAATGGCTAAAACCAGCTAAGTGGGTTGTTTCAGCCAAAGTAAGTTTTTTTCTTTGTTCATGGTCGTAGGATAAGGCTTCTCCTAAGTAAACCGTAGTATCCTCAGGCCACCCTTGTTGCACTAGTTCTTTAGCAATATGACTAGGATTATGCTGCTGATCCGTTAGGATACCCAGCTTTTTCTTAGGATGATACTGTAAATCTTCATCCTTGGCCTTTCGACCATGCATACTAATTAGCACCGCATCCTGCCACACCTCGGCAATGCGGGCAAAGGCCAATTGTATGGAACTAATACCAGGGATGACCCTAATTTGCTCTTTAGAAAATCTAGAATGAAGAGCGGGTAACATACTATAAAACCCTGGGTCACCCGAAACCATTACTACAACATCACTTTTAGACAGGGAAGTTTCAATAAAGGTAAGAACCCCACTAATATCTTTATCAATAACTTTTGTAATACTGTTATTAGGCGCAAAAGCCTCTAAAGCACGCTGACTGCCTACCAATACCTTAGCCTCTTTTATCATGCGGCTAGCAATTGGTAATAGGTAGTCCGGTGAACCGGGTCCTATGCCGACAAGAATTACCTTATATTCCATCCCAAGCTACCTCCAATTTCTCGCGCCCTATCATCGAGTCCTAACATATCTCCTTCCATGGTGACAATGGCGGTACCTACTATTATATCGCCAAAAACATAACCAGTACTACGAATACTTGCTCTTTGGGCCAGAGTATTATAGACAGATTGCAACTTGTATTGGGCAATGATTGGCATGGCCGCCTCTGTTGTTTTGCATTCTAAAATAGCTACAATGGCTTTTTGTGGTGCACCTTCGGCGGCTAGATACGCAGCTAAGGTTTCAAAACGTCCATCCGCCATCCGATTGTGGGTATGAAAAATACCAGCAGCTACTTTCACTAACTTTCCTAAGTGACCAAACAGTAAGACCTTTTTCATTTCATAACGAACGGCACTTTCCAGCATATGACCAATAAAATTACTAGTTTGAATGACAGTCTCAGCAGGAAGGCCATAACGATGAATGGCGATATCTTGGCCGATTTTTCCAGGGGCAAACACGACTTGGTCATAACCTAAGGCTTTTACCATATTAATCTGGGGGGACAGGGAATTTTTAAAGGATTCTTCTGACATGGGCTCAACAATCCCTGTGGTACCGATAATGGATAAACCGCCCATAATTCCTAAGGTCGGATTAAGGGTTCGTTTGGCTAATCGTTCCCCTTCCGGAATGGAAATAGTAACAATGGCTCCATACCCTTTAGGTAGGGTATCTTCTACTGCCTTTATTATCATTTTTCTAGGCCCAGGATTGATAGCAGGCTGGCCAACAGGGACGGACAAACCTGGCTTAGTCACAGTACCTACCCCTAGGCCCCCTTTTAAAAGAATCCCAATATCTTTCCTAATTTCAACCTCGGCAATCAGGGTAGTACCATTCGTCACATCAGGATCATCTCCTGAATCTTTAATAACGGCTGCCCTGCCACCATTGGCTAATGGCTCACAAGAGGCAATGGTTACCGCAATGCTCTTGCCTTGGGGTGAAGTAACAAGAACCTGTTGTGGCACTTCTCCTGCCCAGGCTAGTATTGCTGCTTTTGTTGCCCCAGCAGCGCAAGTACCAGTGGTTATGCCGGTACGCATCTTTTTCTCCATAATGAAAAAACCCCCTGTAGGCAGGGGGGTACAATAAACCAAAATTTATTCTACCCACCTGCCTATCTTCCGTAGGTCATAACGGTGTGTGTTAGAATAGGCAGGTCTCCTGACTCTAGTTCATCATATGCTAAACCTTCCCGGATTTCCCAGTGGTATATCTTAGCTATACTCCCTAATACAGTGGCGGGACCGTGCCGGCTTTTGACCGAACTTCCCTATTAAGCATTATGCACCTATTCCCATATGTTATGAAATTTAATTATTTTTATTTGGTATTGTTTCTTATATTCCATCACGAATAATCATTTTCCTGCTAATTATACTATAAAATCTTAAAAACTCTAACTTGGATAATATTACAAGTCGTAGAAAGATAATGAATGAAGGATATGCATATTACCCAACTCTTAGTAGAAACATGATAGAACAGAAAACACCGCCGAATTTTAAAAATTCGGCGGATCTCTTTATTTTTTCAATAACAAAACCATATCATCAATATTTTTTAGTAAGGTCAAAGACTGCTGCTGATTTTCTGGTAAACGTAAATAATCAGATTTTCTCAGTACAAAATAAGCCTGGTTA
>JAPUES010000011.1 GCA_027492445.1 Sporomusaceae bacterium
GTCGATAAAAACTCAATCTTATACTCTTCACAACACTCAATTAGTTCTTGATGTGCATTTTCATCAATCTCAAGTTTTTTAAGCATCTCATATTGTGATTCTTCTTTATCAGTCGTTTTTAGCTGATAATCTGCTTTATGGGCTGTTTCACTTACTAAATTTTCAGCTTTAAAAGTTTGAAACTTAATTGCATCCACTCCAGCTTCAGCAGCTACTTTTATCATTTTCTTTGCACGTTCTAATGACCCATTATGGTTTACACCAGCTTCAGCGATAATATAAACTTTTTTCTGTTCCTTATGCATTCACCCATCACTCCAAACTAATCTAAATCATAAAATTTCTTTTGGCACATATTACCTAACTCTAAATTTTTAAGTACACCTTTTATTTTTCTAGATATATTCCCATCATTTTCAGTAAAATCCATAGCATTTAATCTTTGCATAAACTTTACCGAAATTACTTCGAGAATACTTGTTTCAATAGCTTCTTGATTTTCACTACAATCCACTATAGAAGGCATCCTTAATCTACCGGCTTGCCGTTCACCAATATTTACTGTAGGTTTTCTAAAAACGGGGGCTTCTATAATGCCACTAGATGAATTGCCAATAACTGCTGAACACAATTTCATCGCACTTAAATACCGCAACTGGCCTAACGAAGTAGTACTAAAAACTCGTTCTGGATTATTTTGAGTATAATCATCTATCATTTTACTGATAATACGTCCACCAGTGTCACTATTAGGCTTTGTAAATAGAATCTTATAGTCTTGAAATTTATCTAAAGCATCTAATAAATTTTGCATTGCTTTCTCTGCACTATTTAAATGCATCGTAACCGGATGATATGTCACTAAAAAAAACTTTTCTCCCAATTTAAAATCTATACTATTTTCTAATTCATCTAAATCCATTAATTTCATCTTTACAATATTATCTGTACCTGGAGCACCAAAGTTATACACACGATCAGGCTGTTCACCTAATTGGATAACTCTTTTTCTATATGGTTCAGCACTGACAAAATGAATTTGTGACATTTTTGTAATCGAATGCCGAATCGCTTCATCGATCGCACCTTCTGTGGTTTCTCCACCATGAATATGCGCTATAGGAATATTTGCTACCATTGCCGCTTGTGCTGCTGCTAAAGCTTCATAGCGATCCCCTAATAACACCATAATATCCGGCTTTAATCGATCTAATGCATCTGCAAAACCAATAACACCCAAACCAATAGATTTCGTAATACCAACAGGAGTATCACTTGAAAGCAGCATTTCTACTTTTTCATCTATTTTAAAACCATCTTTTTCTATCGTTTGGTAAGTTAATCCAAATTCTGGCGACAAATGCATTCCCGTCACAATAAGCTGTAACTCTAATGCCTCATCGTCTTGAATTTCTCGCATCAACCAATATAGTAATCCATATTCCGCTCTCGTACCAGTTACTATGCAAATTTTCCTTTTATTCAACATTTCCCAACACCACACTACTTGGTATATTTATTAATCTTTTCCCTATATTTTCCGCTACTGAACAATCCATTCTAGGACATTCTGCAAACATCGGCATGGTATACATCAAATTCCATATAGGTCTTGCCATTACACCATTATCATTAAATGCAGACAAGAACTCATTTCTTTTTTCAATATATGTTTCATCAATTATGATAGCATTTAACCAGTAATTACTTTTCCCAAAATCAGGTTCTTGGAAAAAATTCACACCTTCCACATCTTTCAATAATACATCGTACTTGTGAGCAAGGTTCCGTTTTTTCTCAACAAAATGGGACAACTGTTCTAATTGCGCACAACCTAAAGCTGCATTGATATTAGGCATACGATAATTATAGCCAATCATATCGTGGGAAAACTCCCATTTATGCGGAACTTTTGCCTGTGTTGTCATATATTTCGCAAGTTTTCCCAGTTCTTCATCATTGGTAAGAATAGCACCACCACCACCAGTAGTGATCGTTTTATTCCCATTAAAACTAACAGCTGCTACTTTACCAAAATTACCAGTATGTTTTCCTTTATAAAAAGATCCAATAGATTCTGCTGCATCTTCTACTAAAACCAACCGATATTTTTCACACACTTCCACCATCTTATCTAAATCAACTGGATGTCCAAACGTATGCATCGGCACAACAGCTGAAATCCGTCTATTGGTCTGTTTATTATAACAAGCTCCATTACGCATCTCAGTAATTTCTTTTAGATAGTCGTCTAATTTATAAGGGTCCATTCCTAAAGTATTCATTGCACTATCTGCAAAATGAGGTACTGCATTGCAATAGGTAACAGCATTTGCAGTTGCGATAAAAGTTAAAGCAGGAATAATCACTTCATCATTTGCCTTTACTCCGGCTAATATTAAACACATATGCAAAGCGGATGTCCCATTAACAACAGCAACTGCACGTTCTACCCCTGTGTATTCGGCAAGCTTTTCTTCAAACATATCTACATATTTACCTACCGAAGATACCCAACCAGTATCAATACATTCTTTTACATATTTATTTTCATTTCCATTAAAACGTGGCTCATGTAAAGGAGTGAATGCATTTTCTTTTGGTAATATAGATTTTATTTTTTGAACTACATTTTCTATTATCAACTTTTCGTTGCTATTCATATGTTATATACATCTGCCTTATATTTTTTTAAATTATCATTATTTGTAAACCACGCAATAGTTTCCAACAAACCTTGCTTGAATCCTTCACGTTCTCCATATTTAGGTTTCCAACCAATTAGTTTTTTAGCTTTCGTATTATCTGCCCAAAGGCGATTCACTTCACTTTTTTCTGGGCGTAAACGAATTTCATCTGTTTCTATCTCTATTTCCACATTCATAACTTCAGCAATTAGTTTAACCGTATCACCAATAGATATTTCATAGTTGCTGCCAATATTGATAACTTCACCAATAGAATTATCTGATTTTGCAACATCAATAAATCCCTGCACCGTATCTTTCACATAGTTAAAATCACGTGTTGGTGATAATGCACCTAATTTAATTTTGCGTTTACCATTAGCAATTTGTGTAATAATCGTGGGAATTACAGCTCTAGCTGATTGTCTAGGTCCATACGTATTAAAGGGACGAATAATAGCAAGTGGAGTACCAAAAGAATTATAAAACGACATCGCAATTTGATCTGCACCAATTTTACTTGCTGAATATGGAGACTGCCCTTGCAATGGATGTTCTTCAGTAATCGGTACAAACTGTGCTGTTCCATATACTTCACTTGTTGATGTTTGTACTACTTTTTGTACTCCAAGTTCTTTTGCCGCTTGAACAATATTTAAAGCACCTTTCACATTGGTATCAACATATGTATCCGGAGAATGATATGAATATGGTATTGCTATCAACGCTGCTAAATTTAATACACAATCGCAATCCTGCATTGCAGTACGAACCCCATGTGGATCGCGAATATCTCCCGAAAAAACATCAAGGTTCTGTTTTATTTCTTTTTCGCTTTCATCTAGCCATCCCCATGAATTAAAAGAATTATATTGTACAAAGGCTTTTACATTTAAACCTTGTCTTACTAGCTCTTCTGTTAAATGAGAACCAATAAACCCATCAGCTCCAGTAACTAGAATTTTTTTAAACTTCTTCAATTTAACTTAGCTCCTTTATTAAATTTTATTTTTCTATATAGTTAGGTATTAAATATTTTATACATTTTATAATCTCACTTCTACTTTTTAAATCTATCAATTTATCAATTACTCGTAATTTTTCATTATTTTCACTAAATAAAAAAGTAGAAGTATAAATTTTTTTATGTTTAGTTGACTTTAGTCCTTCCTCAGAAGTAAATAACTCTTCATATAATTTTTCACCTGGTCTTAATCCAGTAAAAGTTATTTTTATATCTCTATCAGGGATCAAGCCATGTAGTTCAATTAAATCTTTCGCCATATCAATAATTTTCACCGGTTCTCCCATGTCAAGTAGAAATATTTCTCCCCCGTTTGTTAACGCTCCAGCTTGTAAAACCAACTGGCTAGCTTCAGGTATGGTCATAAAGTACCTATTCATGTCAGGATGAGTTATTGTAATCGGACCACCATTAGCAATCTGCTTCTTAAACAGAGGAATCACACTTCCCCTGCTT
>JAPUES010000012.1 GCA_027492445.1 Sporomusaceae bacterium
TATTGGGGAACAAAACCTAAAGTAGCAAAAGTAGTATATAAATTTACTAAAGAAAATTCTGTAAGAGCATCAGATCTTATGACAGGCTCTACGGATATTATGGATGGCGTAGATACCAATGATATTAAAACCCTAGAAGCAAAAGGTATGACTGTTATTAAAACTCCAGGCATGAATATTAACTATATGGGTTTTTATACCTACAAAAAACCTTTTGATAATTTGAAATTAAGAAAAGCAATTAGTATGGCAATTAACCGTCAATACTTGGTAGATTATTTGTACCAAGGAAATGCCCAGTTACCTAATTCTATATTACCAAGCTTTATTCCTGGTTATTCGAAAGATGTAAAACCTTATGATTATAATGTAGAAGAAGCCAAGAAATTGTTAGCGGAAGCTGGCTTTGCCAATGGCTTTGAATTCACAGCTATTACCTATTCCAATCCTCGCCCTTACAATCCAGTAAACGGCGAAAAACTAGCAGCTGCGATTCAGGCAGATTTAGCTAAGATTGGTGTAAAAATGAGCATTAAATCCTATCCTTGGAAAGAGTATAAGGAAGTATTAAAAAACGGTGAAGGTGATGCTTTCTTCTATGGTTGGATTGGTGACAATGGTGATGCGGATAACTTCCTCATGCTCCTCGAAACTGCAAACATTAAAGGAAGCTTAAATTCCTCAAAATATTCCAATGCTAAGCTTGATCAATTGTTGGTAGAAGGTCGCACAAATCTTGATCCAGCAAAACGTGCTGCTATCTATGGAGAAGCACAGAAATTAATTTCAGAAGAAGCTCCTTGGGTGCTGATTAGCCATAGCCTTGATATGGCGGCTCATCGTCCCAATATTAAGGGCTTCCAGCTTCATCCAGTAGGTGTTCATTGGCTAGATGTGGTAAGTAAAGAGAAGTAAAAAAATGAGAAGGTGGTTTCATCATGAAATCACCTTTTCTTATTGCTAGGAGGTTCAGCCTTTGATTACGTATATTATCCGCAGATTATTCTTATTAATTCCTGTTTTATTTGGAGTGTCCTTGGCTACATTTGTGGTCATGCACTTATTTACCACCGATCCTGCTGAAATCATTTTAGGTCAGCATGCTACCGTGGAACGGGCCGCTGCACTACGTGAAGAAATGGGACTTAATAAACCTATTTATATACAGTTTGGTGATTATCTATCCGGTGCCCTGCAAGGAGATTTAGGGAAATCCGTTATTACTAAGTCATCGATTTCTGAGGAAATCATTAAGCGTTTTCCTGCGACGGTAGAGCTGGCATTCGCTGCGATTTTTATTGCTACGGTGCTTGGCGTCACTCTTGGTACCATTTCAGCAGTCAAGCAAAATTCTATTTTGGATTATGGTACTATGGTAGCGGCCTTAATGGGCGTTAGTATGCCGATTTTTTGGGTAGGTCTTATGATGATTATAATTTTTTCCGTGACCCTTGGGTGGCTGCCTTCTTCGGGGCGTATTGCCATTGGTATGCAGCCAGATCATATTACAGGCTTATATATCCTCGATTCCCTGCTGACGGGGAACATGGAATCCCTGTCGGATGCCTTCCAGCATTTGATTATGCCGGCCATGGCCCTTGGATCTTATTCTACGGCTATTATTGCTAGAATGACAAGAGCGACTATGCTAGAAACCATTCGCCAAGACTATATTCGCACGGCGCGTGCTAAAGGCTTGAGTGAAACAGTGGTTATTATTAAACATGGTCTGCGTAATGCTTTGATTCCTGTTGTAACCGTTATCGGCCTACAAGCAGGTTCCTTGCTCGGTGGCGCTGTACTTACTGAGACAGTATTTTCCTGGCCTGGGATTGGTTCTTATGTAGTAGAAGGCGTTATGGCTTCGGACTATCCAAGGGTACAAGGGGCAGTACTACTGATTGGTACTATTTTTGTTATGGTAAATTTAATGGTAGATGTGTTATATAGTTATCTTGATCCGCGAATTAAACATATGTAGGTGGTGATGCAAAAATTATGGAAGCTAAAATTGAAGTTCCAATAAATCAAAACTTTGAAAAGCACAAGGGTCCAATGGCGGAATTTATTACCCGGTTTATGGGATCAACTTCGGCAATGATTGGCCTTATTTTGCTCCTGATGTTAATCTTTTCTGCGGTTTTTGCGCCAGTACTGGCTCCTTATGATCCCTATGAAAGTAATTTGCCTGAGGCTCTTAAAGGTCCGAGTAGTGCTCATGTCATGGGAACGGATGAACTAGGACGGGATATTTTATCCCGTACTTTATATGGCGCTCGTATTTCTCTGCTCGTCGGGGTAGAAGCGGTGGCTTTGGCCTTAACTTGCGGTATATTACTGGGGGCTTTAGCTGGTTTTTATGGTGGGAAAATTGATACCACCATTATGGGAATTATGGATGTTATGTTATCCTTTCCTAGTATTTTGCTGGCCATTGCCTTTATGACGGTCATGGGTAGAGGGGTAGAAAAGGCGGTTATTGCCATTGGGATTGTTTCTATTCCAGAGTATGCGCGGATTGTACGAGCTAGCGTACTATCCGTAAAGGAAAATGTCTACATTACAGCGGCTAGAGCCATTGGTAATGATGACAAACGGCTGATATTTGTGCATATTCTCCCGAATATAATGGCACCAATTATTGTAAGAGCTACCGTTGGTGTATCGGTTGCGATATTAGAAGCAGCGGCTCTAGGTTTTCTTGGCCTTGGCGTTGAACCGCCGACTGCTGAGTGGGGCACAATGCTTGGGGCAGGGCGGCAGACAATTTTTAATGCCCCCCATATTGTAACTTTCCCGGGACTTGCAATTACGCTGACGGTTATGGCCTTTAACTTATTAGGCGATGGACTGCGTGATGTGCTTGACCCGCGGCTCAAATAGGAGGAGCAACTGATGATGGATAAACCCTTATTACAGATTAAAAACTTGCAGACGGAGTTTCATATTGGAAAGCGTATCGTTAAAGCTGTAGATGGCATTAACCTTACTGTCAAAGCTGGAGAAATGCTAGCGATTGTTGGGGAATCAGGCTGTGGAAAGAGTGTAACGGCCATGTCGATCATGCGCCTTCTTCCTCAACCACCAGCCCAGCTAACCGGTGAGATATTATTTGAAGGCCGGGATATTTTAACCATGTCTATGAATGAGATGCGGGATATTCGCGGTAAAGATATTTCTATGATTTTCCAAGAACCAATGACTTCTTTGAATCCGGCCTATACGGTTGGAGAACAAATTTCCGAAGGACTACGCCTCCATTGCCAAATGGATAAGAAGACAGCATGGGCGAAGTCAATCGAAATGCTAGAATTAGTCGGCATTCCAGCGGCTGCCCAGCGAGCAGGAGAGTACCCTCACCAGCTGAGTGGCGGTATGCGCCAACGGGTTATGATTGCCATGGCTTTATCTTGTAATCCACGGCTCTTGCTGGCAGATGAGCCCACGACGGCTTTGGATGTAACGATTCAGGCACAAATATTAGACCTCATTCGTAATTTAGTGAGAGAATTTAATACCGCCCTTATTATGATTACCCATGATCTTGGCGTTGTGGCTGAGATGGCACAAAATATGATTGTTATGTATGCAGGCCGTGTTGTCGAGCAAGGTACTGTGATGGAAGTCTTTAGTAGGCCCATGCATCCTTATACAGCAGGGCTAATGGACTCTATCCCCCAGTTAGATGGCAGTAAGAAAGAACGTCTGCACACCATTGAAGGTGTGGTGCCTGATTTATCCGCACTGCCCATGGGCTGTTCGTTTACAGATCGCTGTGAATATGCTAAGGAAAAATGTCATTTTGAGCGCCCTTCTCTCAGTGGCCCTTCTGATGGGCGGAAAGTAGCATGTCATTATCCCTTAGGAGGTGCTTCCTAATGAGTAGCGAAAGACCACTATTAGAAGTTCGTAATTTAAAAAAGCATTTCCCTATTCGTGGTGGATTGTTAGGCCGTCCTGTTGGTGCAGTACAGGCTGTTGATGGAATCTCCTTTGCTATTCAGCAAGGTGAGACTCTAGGCCTTGTTGGCGAGTCTGGCTGTGGTAAATCAACGACAGGTCTTTTAGTTTTAAGACTGCTAGAAATGACAGCAGGTGAAGTGCTTTTTGAAGGGCAAGATGTCGGGAAAATGAATAAGCGAGAGCTGCGTGAATTTCG
>JAPUES010000013.1 GCA_027492445.1 Sporomusaceae bacterium
CCGTTATCGGCATTTTCCTAATACCCCGAGAAGCATCTTCATATTTAACAGCTATATCAATAGCTTTATATACCAAATCCATCATTTGGTCGTCTATTTGTAATGTTTGAATTTCTTGACCGTTGGAAGCCTTGTTACAGGCCGATTCAACATCATATTCCTTTGTGTTATAAATACTATTTCCAACATATTTTACAATATCATTATCTTTTCTATCAATTGGTTCGCTTACTGCTAACGAAACATATCCCGAAGCTTCACTGCCATCTCCTGAATAATTAAATACCTTTTTTATCCCATTTGCCAAACAAGTATTATTATAGTTTCTCACAGTAGCATAAACCGTCGGCCCTGCAACTTTTGCAGGAGAATCACCGTAATCTAATACTAGTTTTTTTCGAATATCTTCAATCGATAGTCTATTACACGGAGAACTATCTAAAATTTTAGACCGATTCTCCGAGCGAGTTGCCACAATCCCCATCTCCTATGCTAACAATATCCATTTCAAAGAATTTAAAATTACACAGTAAATTATAACATATTTCTGAATGCTCAAATTATTACTTAAGGCTTTATTGCGAAAAAAGCTCTTAGAGATTAGTTGACTCTAAAGAGCTTTTTCGTTGTAGCAACTCCACCTTCATTTTTATCAAATAAATGCCAGTTTGTCACAACCTAACCTGGAAGATTTCCTGGCAAAATACATCCTATACAGGATTGAGAAGGGCTTGTCATCTATAGGATCAGTTTATTTCTACGGTCCACCTAAGGGTGCTTCGATACTTCCGCTTTATCTCCTGCTCCCACGTTTTTTGAAATCTTCTTCAATGCGGTCTTTCCAGTTATCTGCTATAGGGCGACTGGCTCGCAGGCAACTCACTGTTTCATTTATCACTGCATAATTTAGCAGTGTTCCTTCACTGTCCGCATTATAATTGGTCGCCCTGTCTTCACTGATGCCAAAACGCTCAGCGGCTGCGATAGCGTCGATGTTTGCGCCAAGAAAGATAAACTCCCACCCGTACTTGCTTTTTTGATGTTCAATCATTTTACGTACTTTCTCGTAGCTGAATTCGCGGCTCGCATTTTCCATGCCGTCTGTAGTTATTACAACCATCACATTCTCTGCCCGCTCGTCTTCGGCTGTGTGCTTCTGGGCATTTCCTATCTTATTGATGGTTTTACCTACGGCGTCCAGTAGTGCGGTATTACCTCGCACGTAATACTCCTGGTCTGTTATAAGTGCTATGCCCCGTAGATTAATGCGGTCATGCAACAATTCGTACTTGTCATCAAACAAAACTGTGGTTATGACAGCCTCTCCAGGCTCTTTTTTTTGTTTCTCCAGCATGGCATTATAGCCGCCGATAGTATCGCTTTCCAGGCCGCTCATCGATCCACTTCTATCAAGAATAAATACCAGTTCAGTTAGACCTTTTTTCATATACGTTATCCCCCTAGATCGTTTATCTGATTTAAGGATAACACTGAGGGCCTTCAAATTGGTCGCATCTCAGGCGACAAATTACCTGAACTTGGCAATCGTGCTAATTCCCTAGCAGGCTCTGGTCGAAGGCAAACAAAGCTTCGTTGATCTCGAAAATATTGTAATTGCCATCTTCAATAAAGTACTGAATAATAATATCAAATTTGCTACTGTTTGAAAGGGCGAATCCGGCCTTAAGTAGCATATCCCTGGTTTCATCAAGATTTAGCCTTAGAGCTATTGCAAAGGCAATGACGGTAGGTTTGCTCGGTTTGTAATATAAGTCATTGCGAATTTTTGAAAATAGTTTTCGGTCAATATTCGCCTTTTTATAAGTTTCCGCATCTGTCATGCCCTTTTCGTCAATCAATCGCAACAGCATCTGGGAAAATGTTTCATCCAACTGTTTTACGATATCATCAAGACTTCGTTTTCGCTTTACAACTGGCGCGGGAGCTTCCGTAGGCGAACACATTGGTTCTTCTAGACAATAATCTAATAGTAAATTGCTTTCACGAAGCCTGTTGTAGCTATCGACTGGTTGTTGTTCTATGTAATTATCATCGATATATTGGGTAATTGCTGAAAATAGTTTTTCCGATAAAGTAAACGATGACTTATCATACACTACCAGGTAAACTGTCATATCATTGTTCAGAAGAAAGTCGCCGATTACAGATATCGCTGTCTTCAGCGCCCTATCCTTTGGGTATCCAAACGCACCTGAGGATATCAGCGGGAAGGCGATACTTTCAAATTTATGTTCTTTCGCCAACGCAAGCGAGTTCATGTAACAATCAGCCAGCATTTTTTCCTCGTTATTATTGCCGCCATGCCAAACCGGGCCTACAGTGTGTATGACATACTTTGCAGGCAGATTATATCCTTTTGTTATCTTAGCTTGTCCAACCTTGCACCCACCAAGGGTACGGCAGTCTGTAATCAATTCCGCCCCTGCGGCTCTGTGTATTGCTCCGTCAACCCCTCCGCCACCAAGTAATGACGAATTGGCCGCATTGACAATGGCATCCGCATGAACTTTTGTTATATCATTACGTATTATTTCAAGTGGCACTCCTCCACCTCCCATTTCTTAACCTGAGACATAACCTTGAGTATGTCTAGTGCTGATTAATTGTTTTAACACCAACTTAATCACCAAAGTCCTAAAGCAAATTTATCTAATTAACTCAGACTTCGGAACACCTTTGGGAAATTAATATTGATTGCAAAACTTCTCAACCCAAGAACTCATTTCAGTTTCTCCGGCAAGCTTACAAATTCCTAATCCTTCTTCTATACATAATTTCATTTTATTATATTTCAAGATAGCTTCAATCTTATCAGAAGTAAATGTCGTATGCACGATTCCCCCGTAAATTCCTGACGTGATAGCAAAGGGAATGTTTTGGTGACAATTTTGTTCTAGTGTTATGCGTGCCCCATCAACATGTTCTTCATCAAAAATAATATTTCCGTTTTCAGTACCACTTTCACCAATGGTTGATCCATTTTGATAATTAATCCACATCCGAAATTCTCCCATAATCCCTGGTTATTTTACCTTTTTAATCTTCAAGCAAGTCTTAAGCAAGTTATTTCTAAAAACAATGTCAAAAGGCCGATAATGCTGGTTTTCTCCCCATTGACGCATTTCTTCATACCCGGGATCTTCCGGGTTGTTCCAAACACGAAGAAACTCCTCATACCCCGGAATACCTCCCACATCCTCCGGTGGGCATGCACCCTCGCCTTCAAGAATCGTCGGATAACCGAATTCATAATCGTCAATAATTTTCTCTAGTTCAATTTTGTGTTGCCAATCATCGCCAAAGTCATAAACATAAGTAATAATTTTATATTTCTCCAGATACCGATCAATTTTTATAGTCTGTGGTTGCCTGATCGTCGTTTCCAGTATGTGTGCAATCATCCCGTGAGGATCATTACGCTTGGTTAGGGCTTTATCTTTATACTTTTTTTGATAGAACTTAAATTCCTCATAGGTTTCTCCGTCATTTGTGATGCGAAGCTTCTCCTGCGGAAATTCGAACTCATATAAATGGCGGTCCCACCAATCCATGGAAAACTGAATCGTGTCATGCAATCGCTTAAAAGTTACATCTGCCGGAATAATAACTCTTCGCCATATTAAAGGGTTTGAGTCAACCAATTCTATTTTAATCTGATAAGCCTTCATCAACATCCACCTCATAACCAACTGCTCATAAACTCAAAAATTCATATTAGTACAATTATAACATAATATAGCCAAATAATAACAAAAAGCTGGTTAAAGTGATAAATTCACCTCAACCAGCCATTTTCTAAAATCCCTATTCTATTTCACACTCAATATCCGTCCCATCAAGTAAACTTACCATTAGCCGACCATTCTCATAAACTGTTATTTTTTCTGTTAGTGCAAAGTATAAATTAACGTCAAATTCCTTGATAACCATGGCTTCCGTCAATATTCTTATAAACTGCCTTGCCTTATATTGCACCAATACATTATTACTTGCCAAACGGCTCTGCCATTTTTCTAAAAAATAATCCTTCTGCCCCACCATCGCATTAAACACATCAACAAATGCTTGATACAAAACGCCATCGTCAATATGTCTACTTCCGCAGCCCTTTTCACCCT
>JAPUES010000014.1 GCA_027492445.1 Sporomusaceae bacterium
AAAGGTCATGGGAACAATACCAAAGTTAATCAAATTGGCTTTATGAATGCGGGCAAAAGACTTGGCAACCACCCCTTTTATACCAAGATAAAGAGGGGCTAGAGCAGCATGCTCACGACTTGAACCTTGACCATAGTTTGTCCCTGCGATAATGAAACCGCCCCCTTTGCTTTTGGCCCTGTCTGGGAAGGTGGGATCAATACCGCTAAGACAATATGCTGCAAGATAAGGAATATTAGAACGGTAGGGTAATAAATGAGCATGAGATGGCATGATATGATCCGTTGTTATATTATCTCCCGTCTTAAGTAGCACTTCACCAAACAAACGTTCCGGAAGTTCCTTAGCCCGGGGGAAAGGTTTGATATTAGGGCCTCGTACAACCTCTACATTCCCTCCCTCTTCTGGCGGAAAGAGTAAAAGGTTGTCATTGGCATCGACTGTAAACGTTGTATCAATGAGAGGTAATTCTCCTAAGGTTCTTGGATCCGTCAGCACCCCTGTAAGAGCACTAGCAGCAGCTACTTCAGGACTTACCAGATAAATTTTGGCATCCGGCGTTCCGCTGCGCCCTTCAAAATTACGGTTAGAAGTCCGTAAGGATATACCGCCAGAAGGAGGGGCTTGCCCCATACCAATGCAAGGACCACAAGCACTTTCTAAAATACGAGCGCCAGCCTGAATTAAAGAAGTGAGAGCGCCATTTTTAGCCAGTAAGGTTAATACTTGGCGTGAACCTGGGGCAATCACCAAAGATACCCTTGGATGAATTTGCTTACCTTCTAGTATTTTAGCTGCTTTTAGCAAATCGGCATAAGAAGAGTTGGTACAGCTGCCGATGGCCACCTGGTCGATGGCAAGTCCTGCTATCATTTGAACAGGAACTACATTATCTGGACTATGAGGCTTGGCTACAAGTGGTTCTATCTTACTTAAATCAATAACAATTTCTTCCTCATAAACAGCATTTTTATCCGCCACTAAAGGCACCCAGCACTCTTCTCTTCCTTGGCTGATCAGAAAATTCTTCGTCATTTCATCACTGGGAAATAAGGAAGTGGTTGCTCCTAACTCTGCCCCCATATTACAAATGGTAGCCCTTTCAGGAACGGTAAGATAAGCTAGCCCATCCCCGTCATATTCAAAGATTCGTCCCACGCCGCCTTTTACAGTCAGCCGTCTTAATAATTCTAAAATAATATCCTTGGCGGATGACCATGGCAAAAGCTTACCCGTTAATACCACTCGACAAATCTTGGGCATTGCCAAATGATAAGCTCCGCCTGCCATTGCGACAGCGACATCCAGTCCACCAGCACCAATCGCAAGCATACCAATACCACCTGATGTTGGGGTGTGACTATCAGATCCTAGCAAGGTAAGCCCTGGACAGCTGAAACGTTCAAGATGAACCTGGTGACAAATTCCGTTACCCGCCTTCGAAAAAACGATCCCATGCTTCTTCGCAACGGTTTCAATATAGCGATGATCATCACCATTTTCAAAGCCGCATTGCAGCGTATTATGATCAATATAGGCAACAGATAGCTTTGTTTTTACTTTCGGAATATCCATTGCTTCTAGCTGCAAGTATGCCATGGTGCCCGTTGAGTCTTGGGTCAAGGTTTGGTCAATCCGAATGCTAATTTCCTTGCCCGTCGTCAGCTCCCCGCTAACCAAATGAGCACTTAGCACCTTTGCCGTAAGTGTAAGATTCATAGTACTTCCTCCTTGGAATCCTCTTTTTATCAAATTAACGATCTTCTATACCAAGCCACGCTACTTCTTTTTTGCCGATATACTGGGCGCGTGGGCGCATGAGATGGTTATTTTCATGTTGTTCTAGAATATGTGCCAACCACCCGCTAGTACGGCTAATAGCAAAGATGAGAGTAAATAAATCATTTGGTATGCCTAAATATTTATAAACAGAGGCAGAATAAAAATCAACATTGGGCATTAAGCCTTTCTTCTCACGAACCAGGTTATCAATTTCCACAGATATATCATACCAGCGAGAATCGCCCCTCCACTCGCCTAGTTCTTTCGATAATTCTCGCAAATACGCAGCCCTTGGATCACCATTTTTATATACGCGGTGCCCAAAACCCATGATAAGTTCTTTTTTGGCAATTTTTTCTTCAATATAGGTCCGAACCTGACTGACTTTCCCGATTTCTTCTAACATGTTGGCAACCTGTTCGTTGGCATTGCCATGCAATGGACCCTTCAGAGCGCCAATTGCCGATACAATTCCCGAATATATATCAGACATAGTAGATACCGTTACTCGGGCAGCAAAGGTAGAAGCATTTAGTTCATGCTCAGCATGAAGAACCAGGCACTTATCAAGAGCCCTAACTGGGATTTCTGCTGGTTTTTCCCCTGTTAATAACCAAAGAAAGGTTTCTGCTAAGGAGCTTGAAGAAATAGTGTTCATTTCAATAGGTTCTAGGTTATTGCGAATCCTATCAATGGCCGCCACAATCGCCGCAATTCGGGCCATAACACGTACGGCCTTGCGATGATCTGCTACAAAGGAGTGATCCATGACCTCATCATCAAAGTGGGTCAGGAAGGATATACAGGTTCTAAGCTTTGCCATGGGGTTACCCCAAGGTTCATATAAAGCCAATAAATCATAAATTTTCCCTGGCAATACAGAGTTCTCAGCCAAATCTTGTTTGAGAGCCTTAAGCTCTAGTCGATTTGGCAGTCGACCATACCACAGAAGGTAAACCGTCTCTTCAAAAGAGGCATTCTTCGCTAGGTCATCAATGGAGCAACCATAATACCGTAGTACTCCGTTTTCAATAGAGGAAATCGCTGTTTTACAGGCAGCTATGTTTGTTAAACCAGTCATACGGTTGCACCTCCCTATATATTTACTTATTAATAATAACTTCGTGCTGATAATTATAATATTTCACTCTCACTTTATCAAGGTTTAATTTACACTTTATTGTTGTTAATTGAAATTATACTGTGGAATGTATACATTATTAGGTTTTATAGTGGACTTTTGTGTTTACGCAAAGAACGTCAGGTAGGGCAGTTTTAAAAAAACGGTTTAATTTATATCAAAATGGTCCTTATTCTTTTACAGAATAAGGACCATTTTTGCGTAGATTCACCTACATCTACCTTACAATATTCTCTTTTCAAACGATACTCAATTCTTTAATCATCTCTGCGCAGAATGCTAATTAAGCGCAAAATTTCCCAATATAGCCATACAAGGGTAACCATAAGACCAAAAGCGCTAACCCACTCCATATAAGCAGGAGCTCCTGAATTGGAACCTCGCTCGATATTATCAAAATCCAGAATGAGATTAAGGGCCGCTACCCCAATCACCACTAAGCTAAAGATAATACCAAACATTCCCCCTTGGAGAAAGGGGATTGCTATCCCAAACCAGCCAAGTAATAATTTGGCCATATAGATGACAAAAATCCCGCCAGTAGCAACGGTGATAATAGAACGAAATTTTTCCGTAGCCTGAATCCAGCCTAATTTGTAGCTAATCAGCATAGACATGGCTACCCCCATGGTTAAGGATACCGCTTGAAAGGCAATGCCACCAAAGCTTTGGGATAATAAAGTTGTAATAGCGCCTAGGGCAAAGCCCTGAAAAACAGCATATAAAGGGGCCGTGATATGACCGGTCTGAGGTTTAAATATAATGATTAACGCCATAATAAGAGACGCCACAGTACCTACGCCTGAGAACAATGCTACCGTTTGGAATTTGTCGGTCACCATTAAGTACAGCCAGGTAGCTAGCGAAGCTACTATCACTAAAAACATTAAATAAAAACTTTTACTGATAGTACCGCTTACAGTCATTCTTCCACCACCAGCTACCCTCTGGGGTTTGGTGAAAATATCGTTGTTAAATACAGGATTAGAATTTCTCATAATAGTCCTCCTATTAATATTGTTATAAGTTTTTGTAGATTATGCTATTTTTATGATTTATGGGATTACTATGAATTAATCCCCCTTACTAATTATAGCATATTCTTTTCATTTTGACATAATAGCCATGACATTCCTCCTGAAATTAGGAATCTCCTGCTAAATTAATATAAATTTAGCAGGAGATTCTTTTTAAAATTTGG
>JAPUES010000015.1:0-1526 GCA_027492445.1 Sporomusaceae bacterium
CGCGGGCTTATACCAAACGGAGCAAGATTGTTAAATTTGCTGGCTGCTATCATGGACATCATGATAGTTTACTCATTAAGGCGGGATCTGGGGCGGCGACTCTCGGTGTTCCCGATAGCCCAGGGGTGCCTGAGTCCATTGCTAGCGGGACAATTACAGTAGCTTATAATAATAGTGAAGAATTAATGCAAGTTTTCAAGGATTATGGCTCCGAGATTGCTGCGGTTATTATTGAACCGGTAGCAGGTAATATGGGTATGGTATTACCTAGGGAAGGTTATTTGGCGAAGGTTCGTGAAATAACGGAGCAATATGGTGCGTTACTAATCTTTGATGAAGTTATGACAGGCTTTCGGGTGGCTTATGGCGGCGCCCAGTCTGTATTTGGGATAAAACCGGACCTTACTTGTTTAGGGAAAATTATCGGCGGCGGATTACCCGTCGGAGCTTATGGCGGACGGCGAGATATTATGGAGCTTATTTCGCCTGCAGGACCTGTTTATCAAGCTGGTACTCTTAGTGGCAATCCTTTAGCCATGACGGCAGGTATAACTACTCTTAAGTTACTGGCAAACACTCCTGATTTCTATGAGCAGTTAGCCCAAAAGACCATGACGCTATGTGCAGGCATTCGCAGCCAAGGGGAAAAATTGGGATTTGATTTGCAATATCATCAGCTTGGTGCAATGTTTGGTATGTTCTTTGCCAATCAGCCAGTCTATGATTATGATAGTGCCAAACAATCAGATATTGGTGCTTTTAATACCTTCTTTCATGCTATGCTTAAGCAAGGTGTATATCTGGCTCCTTCTCAATTTGAAGCCGGTTTTATGTCAGCTGCTCACTCGGAGGAAGATATTGCAGCTACGATTACAGCAAGTGGTTATGCCTTTGGTAAAGTAGCAGAGTATTATAAAGGTAAATGATTTTAATAATATAAAAAGATTAGGTGAAGACATAGGGGAAAGGCCGCTTAAAAGGATAAATTTTAAGTGGCCTTTCTACAATACATTATTAGAATATGCAGTCTCAGGTAGGACGGCGAAGGATGAGCATAACTAACACTTCAACCTGCTACTTAACCTACGCTTATAGTTATGCTCATCCTTCGCCGGTTTACTGCTATCGATGGCTGTTTTTCGAGAAAGTATAAAGATATATGAGAGGAGATGCTGAAGCGTGAATATTTATTTTTATAATACGGTAATTGGCAAGGTAGCTATTGGCGAAAAAGATGGTAGCATTACAAATGTATGCTTTGGTGTGGATGCCTTGCCACAGGATACAATCGAAGAGGAAACACCTTTACTTATGGAAGCCGCGCAACAACTTAAGAAGTATCTTATAGGGCAATTACAGACATTTACACTGCCCCTTAACCCTGCTGGGACGCCCTTTATGAAACAAGTGTGGACACAGCTCGGTACCATTCCTTATGGAACAACGGCCACCTATAAAGAGATTGCTATAAAAATAGGTAATGGCAAAGCCTGTAGGGCAGTTGGACTTGCCAATAACCGCAATCC
>JAPUES010000015.1:1626-4111 GCA_027492445.1 Sporomusaceae bacterium
ATATGGATAAAATTCAGGAGATTAATGAATGAATAAAGGTTTAATACTGCCACAACTACAATGTTATTTTGAAAGTAATCTGCCAGCAAGGCAAGTGGTATTGGTTGCTGGAGGAAGAGCACCAGAAGCAAAGTGGCTGCAGCAGGTAGCTCAGGGACGTTCTCTTTGGTGTGTGGACCACGGAATTGATGTTTGCCAAAAGAACAATCTAATTCCAGAGCGCTTAATTGGTGATGGTGATAGTGCCAGCTCTCAGGGGTGGTCTTGGGGGAATCATCTTGGCATTCCTGTAGAAGTTTACCCTAAAGAAAAAAACTTAACAGACTTACAGCTGGCCCTGCAAAGAGCCGGAGAGGAGTATGGAGAGGCTACCGTTATTGTAACAGGTGTTTGGGGGGGCCGGTTTGACCATGCTTTTAGCAATATATTTTCCTTAAAAGGCTCGGAAGAGTTTGGAATACGAGGTTGCTGTGCGGCAGATGAAAAGGAAGTACTTATCTTATTAAAAGGTAAGGATTCTATCCGCATCGAATTTGTTACTTCCCCCGAAGTTGTTTCCTTACTGCCTCTATCTACCCAATGTTCGGGTGTGCATATCGATGGAGTGCATTGGCCCTTAGGGGATGTGGTATTACACAATGCTTTACCTTACGCCATTAGTAATGAGCCTAAGGAAGGGGCCACGGGTATTACCGTTAGTGCCCAAACAGGCTGGTTAGGGGTTTATTTATGCTGGAATCAAAACAGTTGCTAATAAGGGAAAAAATGGATTGACAAATGTTAGCTAGCAAAATAGAATAAATATAACAGTATTTTTAATGTGCTAGGGGTGCCAAATGGCTGAGAAATGAAAGGAATTTCATTAACCCTTCACCTGATCTGGGTAATTCCAGCGTAGGGAAGCGATTCGGTAATTAACGCCGCATTCCTACTTGGGAGTGTGGCCTTTTATTTTTTTAATACTGGTTAATCAATAATGAAATGGAGATGAATGGTTTGGAAACAGCTTTTAGTGATAAAATAGTAATGATTTTAGAACAACCGGCCAGTATTTTTGCTTTGCTTGGACTGATAACCTTGACTCTGGCCTTTGGGTACATCAAAAAAATCAAAATGAACACACAAATGATAGTACATATCGGTCTTATGCTTGCCTTGACGGTTATTTTGCATAATTTTCGGTTGTATCATATGCCACAAGGGGGCAGTGTAACCTTAGGGGCAATGATTCCCTTATTACTAATTGCCTTTCGCTATGGCCCAGTAGGCGGATATTTGGCAGGTTTTGTTTATGGTTTAATCAACTTAATTCAAGACCCCTATATACTTCATCCTATCCAAGTGCTCTTTGATTATCCCTTACCTTATATGGCCCTTGGCTTAGCAGGACATTTTAAAGACCGAATGCTGCTTGGAGCGATAGTCGGTATTAGTGGACGTTTTCTTTGTCACTTTGTATCAGGAGCGATTTTCTTTGGCAGCTATGCACCAGCAGGCATGTCTCCATATTGGTATTCTTTGGTGTTTAATGCGACCTATCTGATACCGGAATTGATTATTTGCCTCATTATCCTCAAAGTACTGCCGATGGAACGAATTTTATTTCAAATGACAAAGGGCGTAAATCAACTATCTAGCTATCGATAAGATGGGAAATAGTATAAAAATACAACAGGAGCACTTGGTGCTCCTGTTGTATTTTTATGAGAAAGTTTATACATAAGAATCGTTGCCATGCTACGAGATAGCTACTTATTGAGAAATAAAGTATTTTTGGATTCCATTGTAAATTCCAAGAGCTACTTTCTTGTTAAAACTAGGACTGAGGAGTAGTTTTTCTTCTTTAGGATTGGAAAGGAAAGCGGCTTCCGTCAATATGGCGGGCATGTTGGTGTTTTTCAAAACATAATAGTCATTGGGCTGAAAACCCCGATTATACAACTTTAATTGGCTGACGAGGCTGTTTTGTACTAAACTAGCAAGATAATCGCTACTACCTGGATAAAAGTAAGTGGTTGTACCTGTTACAAGTTCGGGCGAGGCGTCGGCGTGAATGCTGACAAATAAGTCGGCCTTAGCTTCATTTGCGATATCGACACGAGCTTGTAATTCTTCAATATCTGAAGCACCTTCATGAGCAACATCACGGTCTGATGTACGGGTCATAATAACCTTAGCTCCTTCAGCCGACAACAGTTTGCCTAGGTCAGAGGAAATGGCTAGTGTAATAGCTTTTTCTTCCGTATTATTAGGACCGATAGCCCCAGTATCACTACCGCCATGACCAGGATCAACAACGATGGTTTTACCCTTTAGTGAATGTTTTGTCGCTAAATTAACGCCTAGAAGGCTTAACAAGCTACTCACATCTTGAGAAGAATTAGCACTAACTGTCGCTGACATTGGGTTCACTAATAGGAGCAATAGGGTTATTAAAGTAATAACTGAATGTTTTTTCATATAATATCCTTGCTAAATTTATAGT
>JAPUES010000016.1 GCA_027492445.1 Sporomusaceae bacterium
TGAGTTGGTCCTAGTGTACTGTAAGAAAAGCCAGCACCAATTCCCACTAGTTTCACATTTTTATTTTGTAAACAAACATCATTTCTTATTTGCTCAAAAGCTCTCATTGTTAGGAACGGAATGATCGTATATGCGAATGGGATTTTTCCACAACTTGCAAGTCCAGCAGCTGCACCTATCATAGTTGCCTCAGCAATACCAAAATTAATAACTTGCTGTGGGCATTCTTTCCTAAACTTGTCATAAACAATAATTCCATTATCTGAAATTAATGCTAAAATTCTTTTATCCTCTTTTGCTAAATTCCTTAACGATTCAATATATGCATTTCTCATCTACTCCAACTCCTGATGAGTAATTTGTAATTGTTTACAGGCAATTTCCATTTCTTCTTTATTTGGCAATCGATAATGCCAAATCGCCTCATTTTCCATAAAACTTATGCCCTTTCCTTTAATCGTATGAGCAACTACAAGCAATGGTCGTTCTTCAGAACACCTTATATGAGATAAAGTACTATAAAGTTGAGTGATACAATGACCATCAACTTCACAAACATCCCAACCAAACGATTTCCACTTATCAAGAAGAGGTTCCATCGCTGTAATATTTTCTAAAAAATCCATCCCTTGCAACTTATTATAATCAATAATTGAGATGAGTCTTCCCAGTTTATGCTGGGAAGCAACCAATGCAGCTTCCCAAACGGACCCCTCCTGGCACTCCCCATCACCCATTATTACAAAAACATTATAATTATGATTATTCATCTTTGCAGCCATAGCTTGCCCTATGCCATAAGCCAAGCCATGTCCTAGAGAACCAGTAGAAGCTTCAACGCCTGGAATCTCTAACATGTTAGGATGACCGCCAAACTTCGATCCCGTCTGACAAAATGCATCTAAAAGTGTTCTACTAAAAAAGCCAGCCTCAGCTAAAGTAGCATATAATGCAGCACAGCTATGACCTTTACTTAAAATAAGCCGATCACGCTCAGTCCAATTCGGCTCTTCAGGATTATATCTCAGTATATTACCAAAATAAAGTACAGTTAATATCTCCGCTATAGAAAAAGCTGGTGCTATATGCGCACCTCCCGCCTTTAGAGCCATTTTCAAAACATCTTTACGACATTTTAAAGCTAACTCCTGCAATCGGTCAACGCCCTGATTCATTTTAACTCCCCCTAAGCAATTACGTTAATTGCATATTGAACGCTACTGCGCTCATCGTAACAAACATTCAAATGGCATCAAATAAAATTAACATGACTTGAAAAATTGCATACTTCATGTAAATAAACATTCATCTCATCCAACCTACAAGCCTCTTGACAATGAGCAACACCTAGTAATGCAATCTTTTTTAGTATTTCTTGCCTCTGTTCACTTTCCCATATCTCAACAAAGTTTTTTTCTTTTAGATTCCCATATAAATAATTGATATTACCAATATGAGATAAGCAAGACCACACATTAGCCTCAGCATCGATACAAGTCCAAAATGGCAACGCCCTACAAATATTATAAGGTTTTTCCTTAAGCAATTTTGTCATAGTATGCATTCTAAAATAAATTTGATAAGACGCATCAGTTAAAGTTTGTAATTTATCTTGAAGTTTTCTACACCATTTTTCATCAAAAGTCTTTCCACGCACATTTATGCTATTGGGATGTTGATAATAAGGCTTCACAGTAAAATAGTCAACACCAATATCTTTTAGTTTGACTGCTAACTGTAGTACTTCATCTGCATTTTCTGGAATAAGTAATAATTGCACGCCAATTGTTGTACCAAGTTTTTTTCTTCTTTTTTCTTCGACTGCATCAGCAATATTTCTAAGCACAATATCAAAATCATTGGACGTTCCCTTATGAATCAACTGGTGTGTTTCAGAAGAACCTGCATTAAGACTAAAACGTACCCATTTTAGCAACCTTAAGCATCGTGCAGAGAATTCCTTCTTGAATAATACACCATTTGTCGACATCCCAATATCTAAACCAAGACTTCGGATTTCTTCTATTAATTCTGGTGTCTGGGGATTTAATAATGGTTCACCCTGTCCTGCTAACACAACACTTTTAAGACCTTTCTCTGTCATTTCTTTTAGATTTTTTATAATAAGATCATGGTCCAAAAAAATCGGCCGATAGTCCAAATAATCAAACGAACAAAAAAGGCATCTATGGTTACAAGCACTTGAAGGCGATATTTCCACAGACAAAGGATAAATATTTTTTCCCTCAACCCAATCAGCTACCCGCCTCGGATGATACATCAATTTATGAGAGTCTATTCTGTACTCTTCTGCCATCTGCTCTATACCTCGCTATCAAAATATTAATCCTTACTTATAAGGGTCAAAAATTGCATATAAAACTGATTCACAAAGGCGATTATCATGATGAGCAAAATAGAATCTATATCTTGGTTCAATGCTTTTAATCAGTTGTGGTATTCTCCAAAAATCCTCCGCCTTATGATAAAGGCAAATCTGCAATCGCGGCCTATACTTATATATAGTATCAACAGCACCTAATATTACGTTTTCTTCAGCACCTTCAACGTCAAGCTTAATCAAAGTAGGTTCTATTGACTGTTCGGCAACGAATGTATCTAATGCAATTGCCTTAATTGAAATACCTTCATCAACGACATGTACACCTTTGCCTTGTTCCGCATTTATTTTAATAACCGTATCTTCATTCCACAAACCTGCTTTTATAGGAAAACATACATTTTCTTTGCTTTCTTTTTTTATACTATCCAAAAGTGCACTATAATTTTCTTCACCAGGCTCAAAGGAATATATTTTACATTGATCTTTCAAATAATTTGCAAAAGGCATCGCTGTATCACCAATAAATGCTCCACCATCAATGATTACATCTCCCAGTCTAGGACGTACAAGCAGGTGAAAATACGAGTTATCGTCAACTGGAGGTAAGTAAGCAGGATCGCCAGTAATTCTATACTTGAAAATTGATAACATTGTTTGTTTTGACAAGTCATCCTCAAGCCAATCATAAGTTTGCTTCAACCCATCAAGATTTTTCATTATAAGATCATGGTTATAGTGCAAAAGATGCAAGGGTTCAGATTCAACCGTCAAATTAACATAATTATTTATCCCCAACTCAGCTAATTTATTGATAACTAATGACCCACGACCTGCCGTTATACCCACTAATAGACCGTCTTTTTCCAACATACCAAGTTGGCTAGGAGACAAGACTGTAACCCCATCAACTTCTGTCTCCCACAGTTCCTTCTGAAAATCACAATATGCAATACAAATATCTGTTTTTGCAAGTTGTCGTTTTATCTGGGAAGCAAATACGCTAACCCCAAATAAAACTAATTTTTTAGCCTCAGACATTTTTTTCTTTTTTGTATCGTTATAGTTACTCCGCATTGCGGATGCCATTGATTCTATAAATAAATTATTCAAAAAATCCACCTCCAAACACTATCAATATATGATAAAAATCATACAAGTTTACCATTTCATCTCTCCCATTTGCTGGGCCATATACAAATCTAAAAAACTATGACAAAGAACGCTATGCGCCAATTCAACATGTCCATAATGGCTTGATGGAACGTAAAAATTATAATCTCCTAATTGGCGTAAAGGATTATCTGACAAAAAACCAGATAGGGAAATAACCGTACACCCCTTTTTCCTTGCACCCTTAACACCATTAATAATATTTTCAGACTGTCCCGAACTAGAGATAGCTACTAATACATCACCAGACTCAGCAAATAATTCTATCGGCTTCTGAAATACTGCACCATAACCAAAATCATTGCCGATACACGACAATAGTGCCCCATCATTAAAACAAATAGACTTTATCTCAGCAGTCCTCCAATAATCAATTGCCCCATGAGAAGCAATCGCTGCACTACCACCGTTACCAATCCACATCAATTTACTACCATTGCTTTTACTCTTTTCTAGAAGTGAAATTATCTTTTTTATTAAATTAGTAACATCTGTGACGTTCTGTCCCTCATTACACTCGATTGAATGCATAACCTGTTCAAATTTTTGAAGATAATTACTAAACATCAATATCATGCC
>JAPUES010000017.1 GCA_027492445.1 Sporomusaceae bacterium
ACTCAGGGTTAGCCACAATATTTTTAAAAGTAATACTAATTCTTGAAGAACGGATGGATTCAGGTCCTACTGGGTCCACGGGATTATGTTGCACAATTGTCACTTCATAGGGAGGATCCCCGCATTTATTAACCATCCACTGTGTTGTTGTAACCCAAATTCCGGGAAATATTTTCAACATATACTTATTATGTCCTGTAGCTGGCCCATACTCATCCGTAAATTGTGCTAATAGCTTTTGATAAGTAAATTCGGTTCCGAGAAAAAATACGCCTTGTGACTCAATATTAACTTCAGCTAGTTGCTGGGATTGCCAGACAAGCTGAACCCCACTGTAGAAACCAAAGAGTTGACCGTTATTAAACTTTTGCCATTGTCTACCTTCTTCATCCTTACCTTGTTCAACAAATTCAAACCCTTGTCCCTTTAGGTATTGTGTTACTTGTTTTTTATCCGTATCCCAGCTGATTTCTCCTAATCCTACCTCAATCCCCTTCGCCTCAACACTACCAAACAAAAGCATGGTCACTAATAAAAAAGGTAGAATTCTACTAGCCTGTTTCCACTTTATCCACATCATACCAGTCACTCCTTACATAATTTTTTGCTATACTTCTTGCTTATTTGCAATATTAAACCATTTTCTCAAAAAAATTTCACAGGCCTGATTGATATAGGATACTGCCCGATCAGTGTTTTGTGATGCCCAGGCAGGCCTGCCGCCAATAATCCGGTTTGAATCATCTACCCAAATCTGCTCCACTATTATGATTTCCCCAATTGTCGGGTCAGTCCTTACTCTACACAGAACCATACTTATCGTAGCTAGTTCATTTTGTACATCACTTGGGCCTTGTCTTTTCAGTTCTTCTCGCACTGCATCATCAAGATCAATCCTCAACCACTGCTGTCCGCTACCATCAAGCAAACTGTTTTGAAAGCCATAAAATGCAAATCCCTGTTCTACACCTAAATACTCTACCGCAGCATGTAGCCCTGAATATAGTACTAGATGTTCTTGCGCCGTTTGGGTAAAAAACTGGTAGGAGCCCGTACTGTTAAGAAGTGTTTGATACACGGAAGATGCCTCTAGAATTTGATTTTCTCGACTATATCCTTCTGCCTGTTTTAGCATAGCTAGCGCAATCTTTTCTCTTATAGTCTCCCCTCTAACCAATGGGAAAGCACGCTTACTGATTTCAATAGAAGCATCCATAGCACCCAATTCTAGGGTCACTCTGGTATTTGGCCCTACAAACCACTGGTTATCTTTCAGAACACCCTTCCTGCTGACCATCATATCGTATATAATCGGACTTTGCTTACCCAGTAGCCGTTCTAGTCCTTCCTCTACTTTATTATACTCTTGACCAGCAAAGCTAATATTAGCTTCTACTAGCCCCTCATTTCGAGAAAAAAGTAGCTGCAAACAAGAATAGGTTGGCACCGCCCCCACAATCGAAGATACATCTAAGTCAATGCTATAAATCATGAAATTAGAGTCTAAGTCGGTAATAAATTTTGCACCTTTAAATTTATCTGGTTCCATGCCCCATAGACGTCCGAAAAAAATATCCTCTGCTGTTATTGCTCCACTATTACTATCTTGTATTCTCTCACTTGCGTAGGAAAGGTTGAATACTGATAGTAATAGTATGAGTATCGCAACTACTCGTTTTGTACCATACCACTTATTTTCTAACACGTTTCCTTTCATGCTATCTCTTCCTCCAATCCCCTTATCCATCTCTTTCTAACATATGAAACGAAATATTTCCTTAAAAGTAACAGCTAAAGTATAAATATTACTTTTATAAGGAAATCTTTAAAACTCAGACAGAATATTCTGTTTATAATAAGTATAACGTACTATTACTATTTTTCCCATAAAATAATAGTAATAGTATGTTACTTCTAATTACTTATAATTCCGATTGCGTACATAAAAAATGCCTAGACTTTTTAATCTGTCTAGGCAGCATTACTTTTCTATTACTTTATAAACTTATTTTCATCAAGTTCCTTAAAGGCTAACGTTAATTCTTCCTTTGTATTCATCACGATTGGCCCGCCCCATGCAATAGGTTCTCTTAAAGGTTTCCCCGCTATCAGTAAAAATCTTATACCATTAGAAGATGACTTTACTTTAAACTTCGTCCCTTCATTAAATAGTATCCCATGTTTTTCCGAGATAAATTCAGAGCTATTAGGGCTGAAAGAACCTTCTCCCTGTAAAATATAAATAAATAAGGTTGCATCCTTATCTATATCTAATGACCACTCACAATCTGAATGTAGTTCTACATCTAAATATAAAGGTTTAACATAGTCACCTTCCATTGCCCCAAGTTTTCCATTATAACTTCCAGCAATGATGTGTATTTTCCCTCCGGCCTCATCAATGACTGGAATATCATTCTTTACTATTTCATTATACTTAGGGGCAACCATTTTGTCTTTCGAAGGCAAATTAAGCCACAACTGAACTCCAAGCATTCTCTTGCTAGCTTTCGGCATTTCTTGATGAATAATTCCAGATCCTGCTGTCATCCATTGACATTCTCCATCCAAGATACTACCTTTATTGCCCAGGCTATCACCGTGTTCAATCTTTCCATTTATAAGATAGGTGATGGTTTCAATTCCGCGGTGGGGATGCCAGGGAAAGCCTTTTACATAATCACTAGGGTCAACAGAATCAAAAGCATCTAACATTAAAAAAGGATCAAGGTCTTTTGTATCACTATGTCCGAAAACCCTTACCAGTCTTACTCCAGCACCATCTACTGCATGTTGACCTGTTATAATTTTTCTAATAGTACGTACACCATTTTGCATCATTATGCCCCCTTACTAACAAGAATCAGCAGAGATGGACTCTCTGCTGGCTGTTTTCTCCTCGACTACATTACCATTTTTCGTGATGAATGTAAGTCTCGTTAAAGCGGTCATTCACTACTTTTTTCTCTGCCGGGAAACCTATAGGTATGATTGATAAAGGTATAACATCTTCCGGCAAACTTAGAATTTCTTTCACACCATTCACACGGTCTGCAACTGGATAAACCCCCAGCCACACGGTGCCAAGTCCTGCAGCATGAGCTGCTAGCAGTATATTTTGTGTTGCCGCAGAACAATCTTGTACCCAATAGTCCTTAAACTTTTCTTTTTGTAAATTTCCACATACAACAATGGCGACACCAACTTCTTTTAGCATTTGAGAGTAAGGATGTACCTCTGTAATTTTTAATAAGGTTTCTTTATTTTTGACAATGATAAACTCCCATGACTGTTGATTTCCTGCTGATGGGGCATACATCGCCGCCTTTAATAGCTGTGTGACCATGTCATCCGTCACTACTTGGTCTGTGTATTTTCTAATACTTCTACGCTCAAAGATTGAATTCATAGTATCCAAAATTTTATCCCCCTTAACATCTTTTATACAGCGTGGCTTATTATCTTACAAAATTAGTAATAATCTTATCTTCTCGTTCTGGTTCCTTGATTTCATCTTTCCCAAAGGCAACAAGTTTCATAAGCCATGCCATATTTTTACCAAGTACTCTCATAATCTGCTTACCTTCATCATCTTGATACACTTCACCTGCTGTTCTTCCATGTATTACATTCCAGTAACTCGAAGCAGGCATTAGCATTTCAGCATAATTAATAAAGTGATTCAATTGATCAACGGTAGTAACGCCTCCTGAGCGTCTAACAGCAACAATGGCCGCTCCTACTTTATGGCGTAGCATGGACTGATTTACAGAGGTAACGTAAAAAGCTCGATCGAGAAAAGCCTTCATCGTTGCGCCAATGGATGAAAAGTGAACAGGAGAACCTAGTAAAATACCATCAGCTTCTTTCATTTTTTGAATCCACTCGTTTACTTCATCATTAGGAATTACACACTTTTCATTTTGATTTCTTGCACAGCCACCACAAGCAAGGCATCCTCGTAATGCCTTATTCCCTACATGGACAATTTCAACTTCAATACCTTCGGCGCGTAGTTCCTCAGCCACCATATTTAGTCCATGATAGGTATTCCCCTCTTGGTTTGGACTTCCATTAAAAGCTAC
>JAPUES010000018.1 GCA_027492445.1 Sporomusaceae bacterium
TAAAGTGCAAGTAGAACTGCTTTTCCAGCAAGATGTACGGCTTCAGGATTTCCGTGGCAAACACCATGAACAATTAATTGCTGAATTTGCCGAGGTAGACCGTAAGTTAATTGAATATGCACCTTACGTCATTATGGAACAATGCAATGGGCGGCGTCCGAGCATGAATGGTTTTACATCATCAGGATCGGAAATCACGACTCTCAAACGAGAGGCGGCAAAGAGTCGCAGGCATATGCCGATCATACGTCTATTTGAAAAGATACCAAATCTGCTGCTGCGGATTAAGCCGTGCTTAATGATGAGTCCGCTATCGGTAAGTCAATTTATTAATCCAGAATGTTTTCACTTTGATCTAGTTATTTTTGATGAAGCATCACAAATATTCACAGAAGATGCTATCGTTGCCATGTATCGGGGCAACCAAGTTGTGATTGCTGGTGATAGTAAACAGATGCCGCCGACTAATTTCTTTCGTTCAATGGAGACTGATGATGGAGAAACTGGACAGGAGGAGATGGATGAACTGTCCTCAGCAGATTTTAGTAGTGTGCTAGATGAATGCGGCACAGTGTTGCCAGGCATGATGCTGCGCTGGCACTATCGTAGTAAACACGAATCTTTGATTGCTTTTTCCAATCGTCAATTTTATGATAATCGTTTGGTTACTTTCCCATCGGCCGTAGCAAAACATCCAGAACTTGGCGTTCATTTTGTATATGTACCCGACGGGATTTACGATCGAGGCGGAAAAAGATCAAATGCTCGTGAAGCCCAAGTTGTTGTCAATCGTGTATTTGAACAATTTAAGCGTTTTCCAGAGAAGAGTCTGGGTGTTGTGGCATTCAGTCAGGCACAAATGGTTGCTATTCAAGATGAACTTGAGAAGCGCCGCTTACTGAATCCCCAGTACGAAAAATTCTTTAGAGAAGATCGATTAGAAGGATTCTTTATAAAAAATCTTGAGAACGTGCAGGGCGATGAGCGGGATGTTATTATCTTTAGTATTGGTTTTGGTCGGGATCAGAATGGGAAAATTACGATGAATTTTGGTCCTCTCAATAAATCGGGCGGCGAACGGCGGTTAAATGTTGCTGTTACACGTGCTAAGCAACAGGTCATTTTAATTAGCTCCATGCGGGGGGCTGATATTGATTTAACGAAGACAAATGCTGCTGGTGTACTCAATTTACACCATTACTTAAATTATGCTGAACATGGCGAAGTTAGTTTAAGCACGGATCATCCTGAAGGACTGGGTGAAGCCGACTCGCCATTTGAAGAAGATGTAGCAGGAGTCATTCGGCAAATGGGTTATAATGTAGTGCTCCAGGTGGGCTGCAGTGGTTATCGGATTGATATGGGGGTTCTTGATCCTGCTGAGCCAGGACGGTTCATTTTGGGCGTAGAGTGTGATGGAGCAACCTATCATTCTTCTGCTACGGCGCGAGATCGAGATCGCTTGAGGCAGCAAGTTCTAGAGACTTTAGGTTGGAAGTTCCACCGTATTTGGTCGCCTGAATGGTTTAATAGGAGAGGGAAGGCTATTCAAGAGTTAAAACAAGCTATTGAGGACGCCCGTATTCAAAAAAACGAAACAGTACTGGAGCAGGTTGGAATAGAAAAAACTGAAACACGTGTCAGTGAAAATACCGATCGAGTGGCAGTTGCTGAAGAGGAAGTGGCAGAAACCATCAAGGGAAGAAGTGAGTATCAGCCATGCAAGTTGCCGATTAGTGCACTAAGCTATATGGATTTTCATTTACCAGAGTGTCGATCAGAACAGTGTAGATTAATTACTGAAATCGTCGATACTGAAGGGCCGATTCATTTTGATTTATTAGCTAAGCGCTTAGCAGGAGCATGGAATGTAACAAAAGTGGGGAGTCGGATTCGCTCAGCCATAGAGGATGGGGTTCAAGGATGTAGACGCCAAGGTGTGGTATCAACAAGAGGCGATTATATTTGGCCGCACGGTCTTGAACAAGTAACGGTACGAGTTCCTGTGGATGGTTTCCCTGAAACCATTCGAAATATTGAGCATATTCCTGAGGAAGAAATATACGGAGCAATGCTACTCATACTTGAACAATGTGTAGGTATGCAACCTGATGCTCTAGTCGTTGAAACAGCAAGGCTTTTTGGTTTTAGTAAGACGGGAGAAAAAATTCGCACTCGATTAGTGGATTGCTTGGATAGACTTCAAAATAAGGGTGAGATTGTTTATATGGGAGAAAGTGTCACGTTGCCTAAAAGATAAATACAGGGAAAATTTTCTTGGTAGTTTGATATTACTAGAAAAGGAGATGGCTTAATCGTTACCGATGATAGTGCGAATATATTCAAAAAATTAATAAGGGAATGACAGATAAAATGAAAAGTATACAAGTAAATGAGCAAGTTGTGGAATTAAAGGGCGGCACTAAAATTATTGTGAAGTCGGATGGACGATGGGAGCTAGTTGAAGAAAAAATAGACAGTAGAACAAACCGTAAAAATTTTCGTAGCACTACATGGGGTATGGCAAGGAATCGAGTTGAAAATTCTGAGACTGGCAAAATCATTGAAGACTGCGGCAATTTGTTAGCGTATGAGGGAAAAGTTGCAGGACTGGACTGTATAATTTTATACGTATTTATAGAAGACTTATTAGTTCGAGCTAAATATATAATAACAGCCGACCATTCAAACCAAAATGACTTTATATCTATAAATGAGCATATTCACTAACAAAATTTAACAATATATAGGCTGTGCTTCACCTATGCAGCTTTTAATCTTTCTAAAATTTTGGATAAAGGAATGTTAGCTTGTGATTGTTTGTAAATCCACGTAACTAAATTACCTTTAACCTCTTTGCGTGTAGCAGATAAGCCTTGAGCAAAAGAAGAACCTTTATTCAGTCTAAGCACACAGAAGATATACGTCAAAACGGTGAGAGCCCAAAACCGCTTAATCGCTTTTATATGACGTATTTGGTACTGATTAATACCAAGGTTCCCTTTCGACTGGCGAAAAAAGGTTTCAATTGGCCACCTTTTGCTGTAATACTCTAGGGTTGTTTGTGTATCTAGCTCCATATCAGTACTCAAAAAACATCGCATTGCCTTTGGATTTAAGAAAGCATCTTTGGGCCAAGCGAATAAAACAACAGCATTATCAAGGTCATTTAAAGCTCCTTCATAGCGATAAATCCAATAAGATTGGCGGTTCACGGTTACTAGGCGAACATCATCTTTCTTAATATAAGTGGCAAAATCTTTAAGTGAAATTCTAATGCCTTGCGGATAGATAATACGGTTTGTCTTTAATCCACCAATAAAATGGTAGCCTTTCTTGAAATGAGCTTCAATCACCTTGGTGCATGTAAACCAAGAATCACATAGTGCATAAGCTGAACTTGTTGCGATGGGCAAACTGTTTGCGATTTGGCATACTATATCAATTTTACTAATGGACTCTTTTTCATAGTGTTCAAAATGATAAGGTAATGTCAATGAACCGACAGAAAGTAATGCTGCTAGCAGTTGATGACCCCATACCGTTTTGCATTCAAGATGAGAAAAATGAAAATTAGTAGATTCTATCGGATGACTTGCCTGTGACGAAGGTTTTGTCTTCTTAGAAATTGTATCATCGTAAATTGCAAAAACAGGTACCGTCGTTTGCTTAGCCGCTTTATTAACAGCTGTTAATACGAGACTTTTCATGGTTTTCCATAAAAAAGATTCATTCCAAACTCCTTTTGACAGGAAATGTCCAAAGGTAGTGCGATGACAAGAAGCGAAGCCGAGATCCACAATATCAGTGACTTTACCACGATAACCTTTTTGACTGGCACCAGTAATAAAATTAGCAATGTGCTTACGTGCTGGCTCCGAAAAGTAAAGTGGAGGACACATTTTTGAAATGAAATTGTGAATTGTTGAATCATCTGCTAAAATAGATGTATGAGACATGGACTCACTCCTGTCGTTGTTATTTGGTTGTGGTGACTTAATTTTTACCACAGTTGTGAGTCTTTGTCTCTATTTTTTTGTCTTTGTAATTAAATGGAACTGAATTTAATCATTTATAG
>JAPUES010000019.1 GCA_027492445.1 Sporomusaceae bacterium
TAATTTTAGAATGTAATTTAATTAAAAAGCATCGACCGAAATATAATATTAGCTTGCGAGATGATAAGACTTATCCTTACATTAAAGTAACGACTAAGGAAGCTTTTCCTCGTCTTTATGCCACCCGCCGGGTGCAAAAGGATGGGGCCCGTTATTTTGGCCCTTATACTAGTGCTGGCTCGGTACATGAAGTCTTGAGGCTGATGCGAAAATTATTTCCCTTGCGCAGCTGCCGGACTTTAACATCCCGTCGACCTTGCCTTGAATATCATATTAAACGTTGCCTAGCTCCTTGTGCTGAACTTGTGGATGCGGCAACCTATGCAGAGATGATTAAAGAAGTATGTTTGCTTCTAGAGGGGCGTAGCGATGCCGTTGCTCGCAGTTTACGGCAGAAAATGATGGACGCAGCAGAAGACATGGAATTTGAACAGGCTGCAATACTGCGGGATCAATTGGTGGCAGTGGAAAAGATAACAGAAAAGCAAAATATTGTGACTGGCGCTGGCGATCAGGATGCCATTGGGCTAGCGCGGTCAGCCTTAGGGACCTGCGCGCAAGTTTTCTTTATTCGTAGCGGCAAAATGATAGGGCGGGATCACTTTTTATTATCAGGTACGGAACAAGAAGAGGATGAAGTGATACTAACAGCCTTTATCAAACAGTATTATAGCCAAGCGGCCTTTATCCCGAGGGAAGTATTGCTGCCAATGAAGGTGGAGGAGCAGGAACTGCTAGGAGATTGGTTAAGTCAAGTAAAAGGTAGCCGCGTAGCCGTAGAAACCCCTAAACGAGGCACGAAAAAGGATATTGTAATCATGGCGGATAATAACGCAGCCATTGTCCTCAGTGAGCAGGAGATGAAGATTAAAGCCCATTCTGCTCAAACCATCGAAGCCATGGCTGACCTTGGTCGGTATCTAGGACTTAAAAAACCGCCAGAACGGATGGAATGCTTTGATATTTCTCATATTCAAGGAGCGGAGACGGTAGCTTCTATGGTGGTATTTGAAGATGGTATGCCCAAGAAAGAGGCTTACCGTCGTTATAAGCTTGAGACGGTAGAAGGTAAACCTGATGACTTTAAATCCATGCAAGAGGTAGTAGGGCGGCGTTATAAGGACAAAGAACAGCCACTGCCGAATCTTATTATTATTGATGGGGGAAAAGGGCAGCTTAGTTCGGCCCTTGCCATCATTCGCGGTATGGGCCTAGAGGTACCAGTTATTGGCCTGGCTAAGGAGTTTGAGCATATTTTTCGGGAAGAGGATAAGGAACCGCTGATTTTACCTCGTCATTCCCATGCTCTTCATCTCATACAACGTATTCGGGATGAAGCTCATCGTTTTGCTATTACTTATCATCGCAAGCTACGCTCAAAACGTAATATGGTATCGGTACTCGATCATATTGATGGGATTGGCGGCAAACGACGCAAAGCGTTATGGGATGCTTTTAGCAGTCTCTCCAAAATGAAGGCTGCAACGGTAGAAGAGTTGGCTGAGGTGCCAAGTATGACTGTGCCTGCTGCTCAGGCAGTTTATAACTTTTTTCGCGAACGAGAAAAATAAGAGTTTTTATAAATAAGGGGAAATGTAGATGAAGAAAATATTAGCTATCAACCCTGGTGCAACATCCACGAAATATGGAGTTTTTGAAGGGGAGAAGATCTTATTTAAAAGGACATTAGAGCATCAAGGTTCTGATTTAGGAAAGTATCGTCGTGTTTTTGATCAATATGAGTATCGGCTAAGGTTAATTCTTGAAGGGTTAGAACAGGAAGGAATTGCGCTGACTTCCTTGCAGGGAGTGGTGGGTAGAGGGGGATTATTAAAGCCCCTGCAAGGTGGAACTTACCTTGTGAATCAGCTGATGGTAGAAGACTTAGAAAAAGCCGAAAGAGGAGAACATGCTTCCAATCTAGGAGGTGTACTTGCGTATAATTTAGGGAAAAAGTTAGGCATACCAGCCTTTATTGTGGACCCTGTATCTGTGGATGAGATGGAGCCTGAAGCTCGGTTATCGGGCTTGCCGGAGTTGCCGCGTATTAGTATGGCTCATACTTTAAATAGTAGGGCGGTGGCCCGTAATGCGGCCCGCCAGATGGGGAAAAAATATGAAGAAGTAAATTTTGTCGTAGCCCATCTCGGTACAGGTATTTCCGTATCTCCTCATCAGCAGGGACGCATTATTGATGTAAACAATGCTCAGGAAGAAGGGCCTTTTTCTCCTGACCGTTGTGGGGGACTGCCTGCTAAAATGTTAATTAAGCTGTGCTTTAGTGGGAAATATACAGAAAAAGAAATGATTGCTAGAATTATGGGTTCTGGGGGAATGTATGCTTATCTAGGAACCAAGGATATTCGAGAAGCCCAAGACCGGGCGGGGCAAGGCGACATGGAAGCGGACTTGGTACTCAATGCTATGGCCTACCAGATCGCCAAAGAAATTGGTGCCATGTCTGCCGTGCTGAGAGGACAGGTGGATGCTATCCTTCTGACAGGGGGCATTGCTTATTCAAAGCGTATTGTTGACGATATTACTCGCCATGTTGCCTTTATTGCTCCTGTGGTAGTCATGCCTGGTGAAGAAGAATTAGAATCCCTTGCTGCTGGTGCCTATCGAGTGTTAATCGAGGAAGAATTAGCACGTTTTTATGAATAATATGATATAATTAGAGTATGTTAAAAAATATAGAACTACATAAAATGGAGGTGCTTTTCTTTGAAAGGTTGGATGATTGCCGGGATAGTAGTGGCTCTTATTGTCGTTATGGTCATAAGTGGCTATAATGGATTGGTCACTCTCAATGAAAATGTAAATGGTAAGTGGGCACAAATTGAAAATCAATTGCAACGTCGTGCTGACCTTATTCCAAATTTGGTAGCTACCGTTAAAGGATATGCTGCTCATGAACAACAAGCAATTGGCGCTGTGTCAGAGGCTAGAAGTAAACTCGCTGGAGCCCAAGGGCCAGCAGCAAAAGCCCAGGCTGATGCTGAGTTATCAGGTAGCTTGAGTCGATTATTAGCCATTGTGGAAAACTATCCAAATTTAAAAGCCGATACAAATTTTAGACAGTTATCCGATGAAATTGCTGGCACGGAAAACCGAGTTGCCGTTGCCCGTAAGGATTACAATGATGCCGTACAAGGTTATAATGCCAAAATTCAATCGGTGCCAACAGTGATTTATGCTAAAATCCTTGGTTTTGGACAAAAAGAATATTTTAAAGCGGCAGAAGGTGCGAAAGAAGTACCTAAGGTTCAGTTTTAATCCCATCTCCCAATAAAAAAAGATAAGGGGGGATAAAATGAAGAAGTGGTTTTCGGGGCTGATTCTTTTTGGATATTTGCTGTTTGCTACCATTGCTTGGGCTGCGCCCACCATACCCCCTGTTCCAACCAGCAGTTTTTATGTGCAAGATTATGCTGGCATTGTGAGCGCTGATACCAAGGCGCGCATTAATAGTTTAGGCAGTCAATTAGCAGCAAAAACTAAGGCTCAGATTGTGGTGGTTACCCTTCCGTCTTTAGAAGATATGCCGCCCCATGACTATGCACTCGGCATTCTACGCCAGTGGGGCGTAGGTGATAAAACCCTTAATAATGGTGTTGTAATCTTGGTTAGTGTGGCCGATCGCCAGTCGCGCATTGAAGTAGGCTATGGACTAGAAGGTCCATTACCTGATGGCAAAGCTGGACGTATTCAAGATGAATTTATGGTGCCTTATTTTCAACAAGGGGATTATGACAAAGGGATATTAAATGGCTATCGGGCAGTTGCAGGTGTAGTAGCAAACGAGTATAAGCTGGAATTAAAAACAGACGGAAAAGCTACTGCGCCAGCACCAGCAGCTGCGAGTTCTGCTTCCTGGTGGGATGAGCTGCCTTGGTGGGCGCAAGGACTCCTGATTGTAGGGCTAATCCTCTTACTTCTTATGGATTGGATGTTCTTTGGCGGAACCATTACCTATCTATTATTGTCAATTATTTCCCGTGGCCGCGGTGGTGGTTCGGGAGGCGGTGGCTTTGGCGGAGGATCAGGTGGTGGTGG
>JAPUES010000020.1 GCA_027492445.1 Sporomusaceae bacterium
TCAAATTGCTATATAGCTCTTTTTTTATACTGTCCTTGACAAAGGGTACATTTTAGATGCACTCATGAACAACCTCTATTTTTTTAATTTAATTCCGGTACTAAAATGGTATCAACCAGCACTTTCAAACCCGCCAACCGTTGATGTAAAACGGTTTAGAAGATTGAAATTACATCATGCCGCCCATTCCACCCATACCGCCCATGCCACCCATGCCGCCCATGCCAGCACCAGCGCCACCGTCTTTGTCAACTTTATCAGCGACTAAAGTTTCAGTAGTCAATACCATAGCTGCAATGCTCGCTGCATTTTGTAGTGCAGAGCGAGTAACTTTAGCAGGATCAACAATACCAGCAGCAATCATATCAATGTATTCTTCTGTCAAAGCATTGAAGCCCATGCCTTTGCCAGCTTTTTTAACATTTTCTACCACAATGGAGCCTTCGCAGCCTGCATTGTGAGCGATTTGACGTACAGGTTCTTCAATTGCACGTTTCACAATGTTAATACCCGTTAATTCGTCACCAGTAGCTGTAATGCTATCAAGAGCAGGAAGAATATCGATGAAAGTAGTACCACCACCAGCTACGATACCTTCTTCAACTGCCGCGCGAGTTGCATTAAGAGCATCTTCGATGCGGTATTTCTTTTCTTTCAGTTCAACTTCAGTCGCAGCACCAACTTGGATAACAGCTACGCCGCCAGCCAATTTAGCAAGACGCTCTTGTAGTTTTTCTTTATCGAAATCAGAAGTGCTTTCTTCGATTTGTGCTTTAATTTGGCTAACGCGACCTTTGATAACAGTCACATCACCGGCACCGTCAATGATGGTAGTTTCTTCTTTAGAAACACGTACTTGACGAGCGCGACCAAGATCAACAAGCTCAACGGTATCAAGCTTACGACCGATTTCTTCTGTAACCACAGTACCGCCTGTAAGAGCAGCAATATCTTCAAGCATTGCTTTACGACGATCGCCAAAACCAGGAGCTTTTACCGCTACTGCTTTAAAGGTACCACGAAGTTTATTAACAACCAAAGTAGCTAATGCTTCGCCTTCAATGTCTTCAGCAAGGATTAATAGCTCGCGACCTTGTTGTACTACTTTTTCTAAAGTAGGCAACAAATCAGCGATAGCGCCAATTTTGCGATCTGTAATCAAAATGTAAGGATCGTTTAAAACGGCTTCCATTTTGTCAGTATCCGTAACCATGTAAGGAGAAATGTAGCCGCGGTCAAACTGCATACCTTCTACTACATCTAGGCTAGTGCCCATACCTTTGGATTCTTCAACAGTGATAACACCGTCTTTACCAACTCTTTCCATAGCTTCTGCAATCAAACTGCCGATTTCTTCATCCGCCGCAGAAATGGAAGCAACTTGAGCAATAGCTTCTTTGCTTTCTACTTTTTTAGCAGATTTTTTGATTTCTTCTACTAATGTTTTTACAGCTTTTTCAATACCCTTTTTAATAATCATAGGGTTTGCACCAGCTGCTACATTGCGCATGCCTTCACGAATCATAGCTTGCGCTAGTAAAGTCGCAGTAGTAGTACCATCACCAGCAACATCATTAGTTTTGGTCGCAACTTCTTTTACAAGTTGTGCTCCCATATTTTCAAACGGGTCTTCCAAATCAATATCACGAGCAATGGTTACACCATCATTGGTAACCGTTGGGGAACCGAATTTTTTATCTAGAACAACATTACGACCCTTAGGTCCAAGTGTAACCTTTACTGCATTTGCTAGTGCATTTACGCCTCTTTCTAGAGCGCGACGTGCATCTTCATCAAATAAAATTTGTTTTGCCATTTATGTAATCCTCCTATAATCCTTTATTATTGTATTACTGCCAGAATATCTCTTTCGCTAACGATTAGATATTCTTGACCATCGTATTTTACTTCAGTACCAGCGTATTTAGAGAAAATAATCTTGTCGCCAACTTTTACATCAAGGGCTACACGTTGGCCATTTTCTAGCATTTTACCTGTACCAACCTCGATAATTTCACCTTCCTGTGGCTTTTCTTTAGCAGTATCAGGTAGTACGATACCACTTTTTGTTTTCATTTCACCTTCTAGAACCTTAATGACTACTTTGTCACCCAATGGCTTAATCATTGAAGTAACCTCCTTTATGATGTGTAATTTATAACGTTGTTGTTAGCACTCAGTAGTAGTGAGTGCTAACCACTTATTTCATGATATAAAATTAACCAAGAAAAAGCAAGTGTTTAAGGAAAAAAATTTTACTTTTTCTTGATTTTTTTATAAAAATTTTTCTTTTTTAGTCTTCGTTTCGCTTCTTTGAGGCTCCAATGATGGCTTCCGCTACATCTTTAATGGCTTTACGCTTACTCATACTGTATTGCTGAATGCGACGATAGGCTTCCGTTTCACTGAGGTTGTAGGCATCCATCAAAATTCCTTTGGCCCGATCAAGTATCTTGCGTGTCTCTAAAGAATTCTTCACATTTTCTAGTTCTTGTTCTAACTCTGCAAATTCTTGAAAGCGCGACAAGGCTATTTCCATAGCTGGAAATAAGTTTACTTCTTTTACGGGTTTCACTAAATATGCTAGCACTCCTGAATCCTTTGCTTTTTCAACAATATCTTTTTGGCTAAAAGCAGTTAGCAGTAATACGGGAGCAATTTTCTCATTGGAAATGATTTTGGCCGCTGTAATACCGTCCATTTCCGGCATTTGAATGTCCATAATCACAAGGTCCGGCTTATGAATACGCACTAACTCAACCGCTTTGGCACCATTAGGGGCTTCAGCAATAACAGTATGCCCTGCTTCCTCTAACATTTCTTTTAAATCCATTCGAATAATGGATTCGTTATCAGCAATAATAATTCGCAAACATTCCATGGCTAGCTCCCTCCTTCCACCTTACGGGGAATTATAATACAGGCACGAGTACCTTGATCGTTATATAGTGCAAAACTGCCGCCAACATCACTTTCAATTAAGGTACGTACAATTTGCAGTCCAAGGCTATTGGATGTCTGGGGATTAAAATTCTCAGGCATACCAATGCCATTATCATAGATTTCAATTTTATATGCATCTGCTAATGTAGCAATATCTACTCCAATCAGCCCTTCTCTTCTACCTATAAAGCCATGTTCAATTGAATTTTGAATGAGTTCATTAATCACTAGCGCTAAACTGCTAGCCTGCTCTGAAGGTAAAATAACGGTTTGACCATTAAAGTGGGTTTTTAAATCAAAATCTGGCTCTAACATGTTTTGAATCACCAGTTCTAAAATATTCTTCGTTACTTCTGCCACATCAATGAATTCCGCATCCTGCTGGGACAAGAATTCATGAACAACGGAAATACTTGAAATTCGATTGACACTTTCCCTTAGAGCGGCCTTTACCTCTTGGGAGGTGGTGCGCCGTGACTGCAGTCGTAATAAACTAGCAATGGTTTGCAAATTGTTCTTCACGCGATGATGTATTTCCTGTATAACAGCAGATTTTATTAGTAATTCTTTTTCTTTCTTTTTTAATTCGGTAACATCTGTCATAATGACCACGGTACACAAACTAACTCCATTGACAATAATCGGAATGGCTCTTTGTACTAAGGTCATATTTCCTGCCACTAGTTCCGTTTCACAGGGTTCCTGTTCGGCCATGGCTTTTTGCGCTAGACTCATATGTGCTTGGCGTTCATAGATTCGTCGACCAATGATGCAGCCTACAGCTAGCACCTTATAAATACTGTCTGCCGCTGAATTCGTAAAAATAATTTTCCCTTGCTCATTCACAATAATAATACCATCACTCGCCGACAGAGAACGATATTTTTTACTGCTACTAGGAAATTTTACTGTTGCCAGCATTAGTTGAGCAGTTTCTATCAACAGCTGATGACCTGTTAATTGGGCTTCTTGCAACGTTACCTCAAAACTCACAGCAGCTATCACATTGCCACTAGCATCCCGTACAGGATAGACCTGCATTTCCATCCACATACCGAGTGCCCATTCTCGTTGTC
>JAPUES010000021.1 GCA_027492445.1 Sporomusaceae bacterium
CTGATCTAGTTCATCCCATGTTGCCTGTCTGTCAGGCACTCCTAAAATGACACCTTTTTTAATTCCCCAATTTTCTTCCCCCTCACCCCAACCACAAATTTCATATTCTAGGCGATTATCCTGCACATCAACAGCAGCAGTTAAAAGCAATACCCCGTCTGGCAATGCAGCGGGGTATTCTTCACGTCGCTTTAAAAATATTTCTTCATCTTCAAAAATCCCTTTGCGTTCGTAGGTTTCTCCAAACCGAGTATTATAAACAACCTTCTCACGTTCTGGATCACCTTTGGCCTCTAGGAATTCTCTTATCATCTCTTCCCATCTTAGCCAAGGACTTGCAAAACAATTAACAAAGAAACTACGAATGCCATTTTGTAAAGCCTCTGGATTATTGGCAACATATTTTTGATTAGCAGATTTAATATCCTGCTCACTAAATGTTTGTCCACAATCTGGACAAACCCATTCCACTTTATACACCGTAACAAATTTGGTACTATCATCATTCTTTTTCTCAATGTGATCCCATTTCATGTTGCGATGACTGATTAAATGGTATTCTTGGCAGTTAGGACATTCATGTTGCCATTCTTCTTGAGTGCCAGACATGTACTCAGTTTCGATTCGGGATGATCCTTTAATTGTTGGTGTGGAGAACAAACCCATGATGTAATTCCAGAACGTTGTCATACGCTTGCTGGCTAGGTCAACCGGATCACCTTCAGTACCAGCGCTAGATGGGAAACGATCCACCTCATCACCCAACAAAATTCTAATAGGACGACTTGCAAGTCCGCTAGGGCTATTGGCTCCACACATGATTAATCGGCCACCAGGGAATAATTTGCTTAGTATTGTATTGTTGGTGTCTCTTGACTTCACATCAAAAAACATTTTACTTAACACTTTAGTATCCCTAATCATTGGAGATATACGGCTCTTACTATAATCCTCTGCCATATCAATCGTTGGCTGAATCATCATTATTGGGCCTGGATCTAAGTGAGCGAACCGTCCAAGTACATTATTCATAATATCTGACTTACCAACCTGGCTTGCCGACTTAACAATAACCTTATGAATACCAAGGGTAGTAAATGAATCCATAATATCACGCTGGTATGGAGCGCGATCCGTGTGCCACTTGCCAGGCTCAGCGGATGATTCAGAGGACAGTATACGATAATCATCTGCCCATTCACTTACTGTTGTTTTAGGAATTGGCGTTAATGATTTTTTGCATATTCTCTTTAGTAACTCAATCGTCTTCTTGTTCATTATTTTCTATCTCATTATCAAACATTTTCGAATCATAATCACTTAATTCTAATAGCTTAGATTCAATACTTCCAGTAAGCCTTTGATAAATGTCTTCTTGACTTTTCCCCGCTAATACTCCTGCAACCTGTGCAGGAAGACCTAGTAGTTGAGTTCGTAGATTTGTAAACATTTCAGTAATGACTAATTCAACATCTTTAGCATCATGCATACGCCTTTCCATTTTTGCTAAATTTATTTCAGTTATTTTCCGTTTCGAAGCTTCATGTAAAGCTCGCTCTTTATTTAAGTCAAGTTCTTCATCACTGAGCGACTTATCTTTTATCCAGGAAATATATGTTTGAATTGTTTCTGGCAAATTATATTTACCTTGTGATGCTGATTTTAAGGGTATTTCTTTTGCAAGTTGTTGCACTCTTCGGGTAGTAACTCCAAGTATTTCAGCAAGTGCCGATGTCGTTACCTCATTTCGCACTTTTTCAGCCATAAAAATAACCTCCTAAGTCAATGATATTAAGGAATGTTTTTTTGGGGTGTACTTTTTTTACTACGAAAGCGAAATGGTGTTTTTCAGGTTATAGCTAGGAAGTTATCGGGCGTCTCGTGACCCGTAAGGCAATTTTTTCTCTGGGAGTACCTTTTGTTTTTAGGGGAAATATCGCAATTCATCACATCGTTTCAGTGTAGTTATAACGCTCAACGCCAATCAAATCAGTGACCCCATACCTTCCATCAGCACATGTACATATGTCATGTTTCTCTATTGGCTGATGCTTTGTATTGTTTGGGATTGTTCCTATCGTTATTAACAATTCGTTTAATACAGCAGGCTCATTAGATACTGGAATGAATAATGGTTTTCTAATCTCCTTGCCACACAACCTGCACTTATGTACCACATTGTATTTATAGCCCATTAGTTACTTAATCCTCCTACTGCTAACATACTTTATATCCCATAGCCCTTCTTGTAGCTATCCTACATTCTTCGCCTGTTAATCCTTCACGTCTTCCAGCAATCTCATACAATTCTTGCTTCGGTATTTCTCCACGATGATCAGCACCGTGGCAACCTTTACTCATGCACGCTGGGCCACAAAGCATTATTATATTTTCTCTTATATCTGGGCCACCTGCCCCTTTACTCGTGATATGAGCAACTTCTAAAAAAGAATGACTGCCGCATTTTTCGCAGCAGTCATGTTCTTTCCTAAATTCTCTTATTAGTTTTGGATTGCGCGGCTTAATTTTTTCTAACATTATTTTAATACCCCAGTCACCCGGCTAGACTTGTACCCTTTACTACTCTTCTGACAGTTAGATACAAATGATTGGTCAGTTAATTTCTTAGCGACCTTCGGTTCATATTCAGAGCACTCGCCGCCTCCCCACTTAACACGCTTGGCGATACAGATTTCAATTCCATGTTTGCGGCAGTCCGTTAATGTGCATTCTACGGTTGGCATAATACTCCCCCTTCTAATTTTGAACATAAAAAAAGCACCCCCGAAGGATGCTTTAATAACTTTTAAAGAATATTATTATTTAACCAAATCCCAACTCTCTAATACAAATTTAATATCTTCATATTTTATCCCTACTACATCACAAATAACTTTATCGTCAAGTGCTAGGCTCGTTTGTATCATTCTATATTCATTAAAATAGATTTTACCTTGCTTCCTCAATTCCCAATCTTTATCAACAGCAGGATCACCCATATTATTAAAAAGCATAGTGTCCGCTTTTACCTTTTGCGAATATATTTGCCAAGTTTTAAAATACACGCCAAGCTTAAAAGCCTCTGTATCTGTATTTACCTGTTTATTGGCACTAAGACTAGCAGAAACTAAATCATCAAGACTTCCCCCAGTTTTTATGGCTTGGTTATTTGCATTAGCAACTACATCATACCCTCTCTGGATTTCCGTTTTTACCGTAACTTGCTTCTGTGCTGGATCATCTAAATTCACCGCAAAACAAACATTAGCTAACATTACAGGTAAGACAATTAATAAAGCTACAATGGTCGTTATTTTTTTCATAAAAATCCTCCTAAATATAACATTTAATACATTTCTACGAAATGACAGGTTGTTTTTTTTAATAAGGTTTAATTATTAATAACTATGTTTACAATGCAGTTATACTTTCAGCATATTCATAAGAAATAAGCTCCTGCATTTTAGTTTCTTTATATCCAAGTTCTTCATGAGAGATATTAGATATTGTTGTTACATTCACATTTATAAACTTTTCATTTACTTCTTTTAATACTTGTATTTCATCTTCCGTTAAGCAACTAAAATCAAACTCAGTTTGTGCTATAATTCTTTCTCTACAGCCTGATTCGTTATCGGCTACTATATCAATATACTTTGCTGCTTTTAAAACGCCTAGTAATAATTCATATTCTTCTGGCACTGGACCATAATGATTGTGAATATAACGCATTCCTGAAATTGATTGAATATACTTTCTAAAAAAAATCATATCAGCATACCAAAATAATTTCATTAATTTGGTTTTATACAAAGTTTTTTGATTCATCGCAAAAAACAAAGCCATCGCTGCGACTTTATTACGATCGAATTTTTTGAAACCAGAAAACAGATCTGGCTTATTTACTTTTAAAATACTTAATGATGAAAAAACATCCCTTAAACTGCTTGTTTCATTTATCATTCTTTCTAAAATTTCCTCAAGTTTTTGTG
>JAPUES010000022.1 GCA_027492445.1 Sporomusaceae bacterium
AATCTTTTCCCCTTCTGCTGGCGCCTCAACCGTACCAATACCGATATATTCTAAATTCGAATACTTTTGCACTTCTTCCAGCATACGAGTGATAGCTCGCTGCTTGGTACGCACCTTATCGAGTACAGCAACTTTTCCTTCTACTAAATGCAAAACGGGCCGTATTTGCAAAATGGTACCAAATAAAGCTGCCGCCCCGCCAATGCGTCCACCTTTATATAAATATTCCAAAGTATCAACTAGAATAAAAGTGTGTGTAGCTTTAATCATGGCCTCTAATTTTGTTACAATGTCTAAGACCTTCATACCGTCAGCAGCCATCTCTAAAGCTGCCTTGGTCACTTGCACCATGCCAATGGATGCTGTACCAGAATCCACAACATGAATCCGTTTGCCATCAAGACTGTTCGCCACAGTCCTAGCCCCCTGCACGGTACCGCTAAGCCCGCCTGATACGGTGATAATGATGATGTCTTTACCCTCGTCAACGAGCGGCTTACATATGGCAATAAAGTCCCCTGGCGCTGGCTGTGAAGTTTGCGGATGTCTCTTCATTTCTTTAGCATTTGCAAATAATTCTGCTGTAGAAAGTTTTTCTTCTGCCCATTCCGTATCGCCAATTCGTACCTTCAGAGAAACAGTATGCAAATTGGGATACATTTCAATCATTTCGCTACTAACTTGGGCGCAGCTATCTACAACAATGTGAATTTGTGACACAGTGTAGCTCCTCTCAATATAACCAAAGTCTTACTAGCTATATCTTTTCTTATCTTTATCACGTATTTTAACATAGAAAACTTGGCCTCAACCAAGCCTTAGTTGCCCTTGCTTGGAATCAAGAAAGTATATGCTTTCTGATTCCCCAAAAAAAATGTATCATTAGACAAAATTTTCTTTTATTAGACACAGCAATTATACCAGTCAAAAAGGAAATCAGCAACAAAAAGCGAACATAACAACACAAAGCTTCTATATAATTTAAAATGCACCGGCTAAAATTTAATAAGAAGGAGTACTATATGGAAAAAAATCTGCTATTTGCATTGGATATTGGTACACGCAGTGTCGTAGGTCTCGTTGGTGAAAAAGTAGGCGATAGCATTGAAATATTAGCCTGCGAACGGTTAGAACATCATACACGGGCTATGCTTGATGGACAAATTAACGATGTACCAGAAGTAGCCAAAATTATTGCTGAAGTCAAAGGAAAACTCGAGCAAACCTGCGGCCCTTTAAAAAAGGTGTCTGTCGCAGCTGCCGGGCGAGCCTTATGCACCATTACCGCCCACTCTGAAATTGAATGTTCTGAACGTGGCGCCCTTACCAAAGGGGATGAATATGCCTTAGAACTAGCGGCCATTCAATCCGCTCAGCATTCCATTGCTACTTCAAATACGATTAAAGATCCTACTGCTTACTATTGTGTAGGCTATAGTGTAATTAGCTTTATACTCGATGGTACCCCCTTAAAAACCCTGATTGGCCAGCGTGGTAAAATAGCTCGCGTAGAACTAATTGCGACTTTTTTGCCTAAACAGGTTATTGATTCTTTGCAATCGGCCATTACAGAAGTAAACTTGGAAATGGCGACGTTAACCCTAGAACCGATTGCTGCGATTAATGTTCTTATCCCCCAAACTATGCGACATCTTAATTTGGTACTCGTCGATGTGGGGGCAGGCACTTCTGATGTGGCGATTACAAAAGATGGATCTGTCACTGCCTACGGCATGGTTCCTTGTGCTGGCGATGAGATTACCGAGGCTATTTCACAAAAATTCTTGCTAGATTTCAACGTAGCTGAAAAAGTAAAGCGTCAATTAAATGACCTACAAAACGAGACCGTACATTTTGATGATGTATTAGGTTTTAGTCATAGCATCAACGCAACTGAAATCACGGAGGGCATTACCCAAGATGTAGCTCATCTCACCCAGGCCATTGCGCTACAAATTATGACCCTCAATACTGTACCTCCCCAAGCAGTTCTCTTGGTAGGCGGCGGTTCTCTTACCCCTATGTTACCCGAGCTTCTTGCCCAAGCTCTTGATATTCCCCAAGCACGTGTGGCCATTCGTCGCCCAGATGCCATTGAAGGCATTACAAAAGTGCCTGCTGATCTTTGCGCTCCTGATTTTGTTACTCCCCTTGGCATCTTGAAGCTTTCTGCTAGCTCTACCTTAAACTTTATTAATGTTACATTAAATAGCCAACCCGTACGCCTCTTTAATCTTGGACAATTGACCATCGCCGATGCTCTCTTAGCTGCTGGCATTGATATGCGTGGCCTCCGCGGTCGACCTGGCATGGGCATTACCGTTAATATTAATGAAGAAACTAAATTTTTCCCTGGCACCCATGGTAAAGCAAGCCGAATTGAATTAAATGGCGTGGAAGCTTCACTTACTCATAGCATCAATGACAATGATGTTCTCAAAGTTGTGAAAGGTATGGACGGAGTTACCCCAACTATTTACTTCCATGACATTGTGGAAACGCCTACCACTTTCCCCATTTTTATTAATGACAAGCTGTTCGAAATACCGCCAACCCTGCTTATCAATGGAATACCAATGGAACACAATACTCTACTCTCCGATCGGGACCAAGTCTCCTATCGCCCGCCCATTACCCTCGATGAAGTGTTAGCATCAACAGGCACCGAGTTATCCACTATCCGCTATACCTATACCATAAATGGTGCTGAGCGCATTTATAACACTCGTCCTCAATATACCCTTAATCAAGTTGCCGCCTTTGCTTCTACTGCGATAAAGCCAAGGGATTCGATTCACGTTACCAATCCTCCTGAACCCACTCTTGGCGAATTATTAGGTCTAGAGGACCTGGCAAAAAATGTGCTTACTGTCTTCTTTAACGGCATTGAATGCACCATTCCCTTGCGGCAGGTAACGATTACTATGAACAATGCTCCTGCCAAAGCTACGGATATTGCTCCTGATAACAGCACTATTGATTTTTCTTATATTGAACAACAACATCCTATTATTAGCGATGTATTACTTGCTGCCGAGTTTGATACGCGAAGTTTGCCAGCAGGCAGCATTGTAAGCATTCATTTAAACAACCAACCAACGGAATATACGGCTCTTGTAAAAAATGGAGATCGCGTTGATATTGTAATCACTAGCATCCAATCTTTTAAAGATCGCTAATATCCCTTTATTTTGCAAATTGTGATACATATCACATCTACCCTCTTCCTTTACTGTTACTATATTACTATGATTATGAAATAGAAGGGGGATATCACATGAGTATGTTTTGCCGTCAATGTGAACAAACTGCAGCAGGTACAGGCTGTACTAAAGTCGGGGTTTGTGGAAAAAACGAGGATATTGCCAGTCTGCAAGATACACTGGTTTTCGGTCTAAAAGGAATTTCTGCCTATGCTCACCATGCTAGAGAGCTAGGAGCTAGAGACGAACAAGTCGATGCTTTCATGCATGATGCTTTATTCTTTACTTTAACTAATGTGAATTTCAGCCTAGAAAGACATATTGAAATGGTCTTAAAATGCGGCGAAATGAATCTTAGAATTATGGAAGTCCTAGATCATGCTCATGTAGAACGTTTTGGCAACCCAGCACCTGCTACCGTATTTACTGGCACACGGGCAGGACATGGTATTGTTATTACTGGTCATGATTTACTTGACCTAGAAGAACTATTAAAGCAAACAGAAGGTACTGGTATCAACATCTATACTCATGGGGAAATGCTACCAGCCCATTCCTATCCGGAACTACGAAAATACAAACACTTAGTCGGTAATTTTGGCACTGCTTGGCAGAACCAACGTACGGAATTTGAAAATTTCCCTGGTGCTATTTTGGTTACTACCAACTGTGTAATGCCGCTAACCGATAAAACTACTTATGGCGATCGCATTTATATGCGTAATATCACAGGTTTACAAGGCGGGAAACAAATCCTTGACCGTGATTTCTCAGA
>JAPUES010000023.1:0-2585 GCA_027492445.1 Sporomusaceae bacterium
AAAGAACAAGGTATTGAACATAAATACCAAGAATTACTAGAAGAAATGCCTCGTGTACGTGCTGAACTTGGCTATCCTCCACTCGTTACCCCTACTAGCCAAATTGTTGGTTCCATGGCAACTTTCAATGTAATGCTTGGTGAACGCTATAAAATGGTACCACGTGAGATTAAAGATTTGGCTCGTGGTAAATATGGTAAAACTCCAATGCCGGTTGATGAATCTGTTCGTGCAAAAATCATTGGCGATGAAAAAATCATTGATTATCGTCCTGCTGATGATATTGCCCCACAAATGGATCTCTTACGCGATCAACTTGCTGAAAAGGGATATCCAAATGCCTCTGTTGAAGATGTATTATCCTATGCACTCTTCCCTGAAGTAGCTTTAAAATATTTTGCAAAAAACCGTTAAGAAATAAGAAAAATGCTGACCCTGGATAATCCCAAGGGTCAGCATTTTTTTGTCTTTACTTTGCAAAACAGGAAGAACCAATAAACTCACGCAAGATAGAGTTAAAGGGAATTTCATTATCAACAATGGGCTCAAAATAGCTAAGAAATTTCAATAACCGTTTTGCTTCCGAATATTCTGCCCACTCCGGTGTAATTTTTTCTAATAAGGGTTCAGCATATTTTTTTAATACACCTAGTTCATATAGCAAAGCTGAATTAAACATAATATCTGCATCTTCTTGGAATGGGAAAATATTCTTCTCCTCTCCTCTCCGTACAGACGGCCACATTTTTAGCGTCTTTAAGGCATCATGAGACCTAAACTGACTGTCTCTGACAATTCTCCTAATAAGTCTCGTATCGGTAGTGGGAATCCGATTGTGATTATCAATCGATAACTGGGTTAAAGCACTAATATAAATTTTGATTTTATGTTCCCGGGGTACGGAAGCCGTTAATCTTTCATTTAGACCATGAATTCCTTCAATGATAAGGGGTTGATTTTTATCAATTTGAATGATATGTCCACAATACTCTCGTTGTCCTATTAGAAAGTTATAAGTTGGTACTTCTACGGCTTCACCATTCATGATTCGAATTAAATGCTCATTAAATAACTCTAAATCAATGGCTTCAATGGCTTCAAAATCATAATCGCCATTTTTATCCCGCGGCGTTCTTGCACGATCAATAAAATAATCATCTAGGGATAAGGGTACTGGCCGTAAACCATTAACCTTGAGTTGTATAGTAAGCCTTTGAGCAAAGGTAGTCTTGCCCGAGGAAGAAGGACCTGCCACTAGAATAACCCGCACTTCTTTATGCTGCGATACAAAGTCCGCAATTTGAGCTATTTTTTTTTCATGCAAGGCTTCTGCGACTCTCGTAATTTCATGAATTTTATCATTTTGTACATATTCATTTAAAGTGGCTACATAACCGCATTCTAGAATTGCTCCCCAACGCTCTGCCTCCAAAAAAATCTCTGATAACTTACATTGGTTAACGAATTCCGGTAATTGATTAGGATTTTCCTTGTGTGGAAAACGCAAAATAAAGCCTGATGCATGTTGTTTTATTTCAAAAACGTTAAGCTCGCCAGTATTTGGTGTCATGGTTCCATAAAAATAGCCATAACTCTTCCCACAATAGTAAATTTTAACCCGTTCACGCTTTAATTGCTGAATATGTTTTAACTTTTCGACTTGCCCTGCTGTTTTGAATAATTCAATTGCTTCAGCAATCGGTAAGCTTTTCATGGTAATTGGTCGATTTTCTGCAACAATAAGGCGCATATGTTTCTCTAAAGACTCTAAGTGGTCTTTTGTAATTTTTTCCCCTATATGCAGTTCACAATATAGCCCTTTACTCAAGGAATGCTCTACTGTTAGTTTTCCGTGAGGGAATAATTCATGGGCAGCAGCGATCATGACAAAAGTTAAACTACGTTGATATACTTTTATCCCTAACTCAGTATATAAATCTAAAAATGTAATGGTACAATCAACATCAACACAAAACTGTAAATCTTTAATCTCATTATTAATATTTGCTGCAACAATTGGTGTTGTAAATAAATGCTGTACCTCTTTACTGATTTGTAATAAGCTTACCCCTGCCTCGTATTGACAAGATTGACCGCTAGCAAAAGTAACGGTAATATACTTTTTCATTACTACCCCTCCTATAACTTCATCCATAACTTATTCATTACTAATAAATAGTAGTGCTTAAAATAGATATACTACTCTGAATATTCCTTTAAAAATTAGGGCAAATAAGCATAAATGCGTATTTGCCGCTTCGTTCTATATATTATATTTAGATATAAGTATTTTATAAAAATAAGCCAAGAATTTTATAAGACAAAGCACTCACTAATGCTGTACATGGAATCGTTAATACCCAAGCCATTAGCATTTGTTGTGCTACCCCCCAACGCACAGCGCTAATACGTTTCGCAGTACCTACCCCCATAATAGAACCTGAAACTACATGAGTGGTACTGACTGGCAAATGCAATAAGGTTGCACCAAATATAATGAGTGACGAATTAAGATCCGCAGCAAAACCGCTAATCGGCTCTAATTTAAATATTTTGGTGCCCATGGTACGAATAATACGCCATCC
>JAPUES010000023.1:2685-3930 GCA_027492445.1 Sporomusaceae bacterium
GAACAAATAAGAGCTGCTACAATTTTCATTAAACCTTCAATTTTTAATGCCTCATAACCTGTTGATACTATAACAGCACCAACCACCCCGCCTACTAGTGCATGAGAGGAACTGCTAGGTATGCCCATCCACCAAGTTAGTAAATTCCAAAAAATTGCTCCTATCATAGCGGCAATAAGAATATGTTCATTTACCATCTGTGCTGATTTTACAAGATCACCACCGATGGTCTTAGCTACCCCTGTACTATACATTGCACCAAGGAAGTTAAGAAAGGCAGCCATCCATACGGCTACTCTTGGTGTCAGCGCCCTTGTCGACACAGAAGTAGCAATCGCATTGGCAGTATCATGAAAACCATTAATATAATCAAAGGCTAAGGCCAAAAAAACAACGGTAATTATTAATATATCAGGCATATTTCATAACCACACCCCGTAATAAATCTCCTATGCTTTCACAATGGTCAAGGGCGTCCTCCATATGTTCTAATATTTCTTTCCACTTTATTACCTCAATTGGATCTGGGCATGTTTCAAAGAGCAGTGCTACCTCACGGCGATAAATATGATCTCCCTTACTCTCTAGTTCTCCAATTTTCTTGACATTTTCTAATAATTCTTGTTGATTGCCTTTAATATTTTTAAGAGCAGCAAATGCCAACACCATTTCTTCGGTGCATTCCGCCAGCAAGCTAGCTAACTCCGTAGCACCCGCTGTTGGTTTACTCGCCTTATAAAGGACCATACGTTGCATCGTACCTTGCAGAAAATCCACAACATCATCTAGCATGGTTGCTAGGGAATATATGTCTTCCCTGTCTAGTGGTGTAATAAAAGTTTGATTTAATTTATCGATGATAGCATCATTAATGTCATCCGCTTCATGCTCCAACTTAGAAATTTGCTTCATTTTTTCATCCAATTGGGTGTAATCCGTCATAACTTCTTTCAGTACATAGGCCCCTTGCCGTAAGATATTACTACTCTCAACAAATAGCTTGAAAAATTCATCTTCTTTTGATTTAAAACTGAACATGTTCTATCCCCCATCTTCCAGTATTAGCAAAATTCATTAGAGTATATGTAGAAACACTCTCTAATACCTAGTATTCATAATTCTATATCCTAAAATACTATATCATTTATAGCTATATAAAACAATCATATCTGCCTTATTATCCTAAAGTTAGACTTTTACTGCAAATTGAAATTTTCTAAAAATATAGTATGACTAGCTTATCCT
>JAPUES010000024.1:0-5544 GCA_027492445.1 Sporomusaceae bacterium
CTTCTATAGGCTAGGATGGATAGGGAGAACATACACAAAGACAGCAATAAAATGAGAAACACTACCCGCTAACACAAATAAATGCCATATGGCATGATGATATGGTAACTTACGCCATAAATAAAAAACTGTTCCGAGTGTATAAAATAGACCGCCGCTTAAAAGCCACATAATCCCCCCTATCGGTACGGTGTCAAGCAAGGGTTTAATGGCAATTACAATCATCCACCCCATGATAAGATAGCATAAGGTCGATATTACCTTAAATCGCCCTACAAAAGCAACTTTCAAAATAATCCCCAGAATAGCTAGCCCCCAAACACAAGCAAAAACACTCCATCCTAGCACGCCATGAAGAGGCACTAACGTAAAGGGTGTATACGTTCCAGCAATCAATAAATAGATGGCCGAGTGATCTAATATCTTGAAAATATATTTTAAACGTTCATTGGTAAAACTATGGTATAAAGTTGAGGCTAAATATAATAAGACAAGAGTGGTACCATATATACTAAAACTAATGACATGCCAAATTTCCCCATATAAAGTAGCAAATACCGTTAGCAATACTAAACCCGCCACTGCTAGTAAAGTACCAATCCCATGTGTTACCGCATTCATAACTTCTTCCATCTTCATCCTCCTATTCACCTGCTAATATAGTTATATTATTTCTAATATGAATACTTATTAAACCTAAAAGCTTCTCTCATTATATCACATTCCCCTTTAAACAGCGATAATAATTCTCATTTGTATTCTCTACAAAAAAATATTCTCTTGCTGTTAGCAAAAGAATATTTTTACTAGTTATTGTATTAAATTTAACTTTCGCATAACGATTACAAACTTTTCAATGTCTATAGGCTTCCAGGCATAGGCTTCACAGCCAGAATCATAAGCATTCGCAATGGTATTCTTATCATTTAACGCTGTGGTCATAATAATTTTCACCAATTGATCGCCCTCTAAGCCCTTTTGTTTTTCAATATCCCGAATGGCTTGCAAGGCTTTGAGGCCATCGAGTTTAGGCATCATAACATCAAGGCAAATGAGTTGATAAGGACGTTCTTCTTTTAGTGCTCCTAAAAAAGCATCAATGGCCTCTAGCCCATTTACAGCTACATCGCATTCTCCATATTTAGAAAGAAATTTTTTCATAAACGTTCGACTAATTAAATCATCTTCCGCAATTAAAATTCTCATCTTTGCTCCAACCTTTCACTATTATTCCTTACTTACTAGTTCGCAACTAATAGAGGAATTTTTATATAAAAAGTAGTTCCTTCCTCTTGACTTGAAATAAAATTGACCTGACCTTTTAAAAACTTTTCTCCAAATAGCTTCATGCTATAAGTTCCTATTCCTCGTCCTTCGCCTTTGGTGGAAAAAGAGCGATGAAACACGAGCGTTTTTACTCGTTCATCCATGTAATTATCATTATGAACCCAAAATTTAATATATTCTTCGTCTGCGTCCATACTACAACCAAGAATAATCTTTCCCCCTTGATCAGCAGCCTCGAGGGCATTCTTAATCATATTCCCAAGCACTCGCCGTAGCAAGCTTTGATCCGTAGTTATGTTTTTACTAATACAATGAGAATCTAAAATAATAGCTTTATCTCTCGCAATATCATGTCCTATATACAAGTTACTTACTGATTTCAATATTTCCATCGAATCCATAACTGTATTTTCCATTACTAACTGTTCATGTTCTGCATCCATCAACCATTTTTGTGTTTGTATTTCTTCTACTAAATATTTAAAACTTTTCTCTACAAATTCAATCTCTGGTTTCATTCTGTTTGGCACGTCGTCTTTGAGGAGTCCGACAATCCCTTTTAAGGCACCGGCCGTATTAATAATATCATGGAAAAATGTTCTTTCCAATATTCTTTTTTGTATTACATCGCTATGATCAGTTAGGGATACTACATAGTATATTTCTTGATCTACTGGCAAAGGAGCTACATGAATTTGCCAATTAATATTTTCTTCATACCCCTTCATTCGATTACTATTAGACAGTTCAGCCGTTACTTCCTCATTGGTTGTCATTGCTTGTAAAACAGCATTAAGTAAACTACAATAGCGGCAAGCAGCAGATGTACCACAACCGTTAATCTCAGTACAAGCATGAATGCATTCGATGATTTCTCCTGGTCTTTTCCCCATAAGTTCTGAAATTTCTTTAATATTCATCATTTTTAAAAATGCTTTATTGGCAAAAACAGCTTGCCGATAGGAATTTAAAATCAAAATCATACTATTGGTGGCATCAAGACCTTGTTTTAAAAAACTTAATTCTTCAAAAATTTCTTTTTGTTTTACTACACTTTCATTATCATACCGGTTAGCTGGAGCGTATAGTGTAAACAAATCATCGTTGCTCATAGTGCTACTCCTCCAAGATTATCAACCTGTCGTTTAAGATACTATCCTTTTCTTGACACCATCGAATGAAGCAATTGGGGAATATTTTTTAATGTTACCTGTTTACTGACTCCACCAATATCATAGGCCACTTTGGGCATTCCATAAACAACGCAGGACTGTTCATCTTGTCCAATGGTCAAGGCACCTGTTTTTTTCATATTCAGCAATCCTTTGGCACCATCGTACCCCATGCCCGTTAAAATAACGCCAATGGCATTAGCCCCTATTTTTTCGGCTACAGAGTTAAATAACACATCAACGGAAGGGCAATGTCCATTTACCTTATCTCCTTTAACGCTTTCTACGATGTAGCTACTACCCCTTTTGTTAACTTTCATATGATAATCTCCCCCCGGGGCTATTAACACCTTCCCAGGAAGGATAACATCACCATGTTGTGCTTCTTTTACCTCCATGCGACAGGAATTATTCAAACGCTGAGCATACATGGCTGTAAAAACCGGGGGCATGTGCTGTACAACAACAATACCAGGCATATCTCGCGGCAAGGCACGAATAATTTCGTAAATGGCCTCCGTTCCTCCTGTAGAGGCACCGATGGCAATCATTACATTATTACTAGTTGCTCCAACGCCTCTAGTCAGTTCCGTACCTACATAGTCTTTTTTCAAATGACCTACTTTAGCCATGGATGCAATTTTTATCTTGATAATGAGTTCATTGATAAAAGACTCAAAGCTTTTTTCCCCTTTGGTATCCGGCTTTACTACAAAGTCAACAGCCCCTGCATTAAGAGCATCAAATACATGATCGCTTACTGCACTAACCATTACAACGGGCAAGGGATATTGGGGCATGAGCTTTTTTAAAAATTCAATCCCATTCATCCGCGGCATTTCTACATCAAGAGTCAATACATCTGGCTCTAATTGAAGAATCTTATCCCGAGCTACAAAAGCATCCGATGCCGTTCCAAGGACTTCAATTCCATCATCATTGGCTAATCCCTTTGCCACCATTTCCCTTACCATTAAGGAATCATCAATCACTAGTACTTTAATTTTTTTTCCCATATTTATTCCCTACACTTTCCGATACACTGCAGGCATGATATATTGATAACGTGTTTCATCCCTACTAATTGACTCAGAATGACCAATAAATAAATAGCCTCCTGACTCTGTCATATCATAAAATTTAGTAATTAACTCCCGTTTTGTTTGTTGGTCAAAATATATCATCACATTCCTGCAAAATATCACATGAAACTTTTGTTTAAAGGGAAATTTTTCATCCATAAGATTAAAAATTCTAAAGATAACATCTTTTTTTATTTTATCATCAATTTGATATACATCCTTATGTACCCTTTTAAAATAGTTAGCTCTCCAATTACCAGGAAGCTCCTGCAAGACTTCCAAGGGATAAGTACCTTTTTCTGCCAAATCTAATACTTTAACCGAGATATCCGTTGCTAGCAATTGGGTATTCCAGATTTTCTTTTCTTCACCAAAATAATCTGCCATAATCATTGCTAACGTATAAGGCTCTTCCCCACTCGAACACCCAGCACTCCAAACCCTTAAATCTTTTTGTTTATTAGTAGCCTGCAAGTAGGGCAGTACCTTATTTGCAAAATAAGTAAAATGGTCTGTTTCACGCATAAAGAAGGTATGATTGGTGGTAATTTTATTAATTAAACTTGTGATTTCCATTTTCGTTGGATCAGCAAAGATATATTGTATATACTCTAAAAAATTCGTAAATCCTTTTTCAATCAGCATATTGCTGAGTCGCCCTTCGATTAGATTCCTTTTTTGAGAAAGATTGATACCATAATTATTTTTAATATAAGAAGTCAATTCTCTAAATTCACTATCTTTTATTTCTATCATTTTTTCACCTACATAGAAAACTTTGCTTGTGCCAAGCATTCGTTGCTCTTGCTTGGAAGCAAGAAAGTTTTATACTTTCTGATTCCGTAAAACAAGCATAAGGTTCGGCATTTACCAGACCTTATGCTTATTTTCCTTAGAACACATTAATACTTCCCAAATTCCTTGTCACTAAGGGCAATTCTATGTTTATTTTTAGTAGCAGCGGCTTCACCATAAGCATCGCTTATAATTCCTTCAGCTTTCCTCCGTTTATTTCCACTAGGATACTCATTCATTTCATAGCGAGCATAAGATGTTGCATCTTTTTTCAATCTAAATTTGCTAATCATGTCTTTGAGCATGTCTGCTTGTCCTGACAATTCTTCACTGGCAGCGGCACTTTCTTCGGCTGTTGCGGAATTGGTCTGTACAACCTGAGCCACTTGTTCGATGCCTTTGTTGATTTGGGCAATAGAAGTAGCCTGTTCATTCGATGCACTAGCAATGTCCCCCACTAAGCTAGCAGCTGACGCAACGCCGCTGACGATTTGTTCTAGGGCCTTGGCAGTATCATTGGCTGTTCTTGTCCCATCCTCCACGTTCTTAATTGATCCTTCGATGAGGGCTGTGGTTTCTTTAGCGGCATTCGCACTGCGCGCTGCTAAATTACGTACTTCTTCTGCAACAACAGCAAACCCTTTACCATGTTGCCCTGCCCGTGCAGCTTCAACAGCAGCATTGAGAGCTAAAATATTAGTTTGGAAAGCAATTTCATCAATAACCTTAATGATTTTAGATATTTTAGAGGAGGATTCATTAATTTCTTCCATGGATTTTAGCATCTTATTCATATGCTGATTGCCTTGTTCGGCATTGCCTTTGGCTTTTAAGGCGAGTTCATTGGCTTCATTGGCATTCATGGCATTTTCTTTCGTTTGTTCGGCAACTTGACTTATGGATACGGTAAGCTCTTCTACAGAACTCGCCTGTTCTGTTGCACCTTGAGACAAGGCTTGACTGCCATCGGATACTTGCCGTGATCCGGAAGCCACTTGATCCGAAGCATTATTAATATCACCAAATACCTCATTAAAGGATTGAATGATTAAGGTTAAAGCATTCTTAATTTGAGCAAAGTCTCCTTTGTACTCATTATTAATGGCCAAGTCAAGGTTTGAATTTGCCATTTCACTAAGTACTTCGGCAATTTCCTTCACATAAGCAGACAGAGAATCTAAGGTATCATTCATAGCATTTTTAATATC
>JAPUES010000024.1:5644-5977 GCA_027492445.1 Sporomusaceae bacterium
CCTTCACATAAGCAGACAGAGAATCTAAGGTATCATTCATAGCATTTTTAATATCCGCATGATCACCTTTATAATCCCCTCTGACACGCGTCTGGAGATTGCCACTAGCCATTTCTTGAAGCACCGCAGAAGCTTCTTTTACTGGTTCAATCACAGCATCTAAGGTTTTATTGAACCCTTCCACAATTCTTCGATAGTCCCCACCATGTTTGGTAGCATCTGCTCTAGTATCTAGATTACCCTCGATAGCAGCTTGGACCAAAAGATTGGCATCGGCTACTAGAGCACTAATATTATCAATACAAGCATTTAGGTTGTTCTTAATTTCATTAA
>JAPUES010000024.1:6077-21620 GCA_027492445.1 Sporomusaceae bacterium
CGGAAATCTCCACCATGTTTGCTCGCATCTGCACGCGTATCAAGGCGACCTTCGACAGCGGCTATCACTAACAGATTGGCATCGGCAACTAGAGCACTAATATTATCAATACAAGCATTTAGGTTGTTCTTAATTTCATTAAAGTCTCCATTATAGCTATCTGTAATCTTCGGCGGAATATCTCCTTTGGAAATCCGATCTACATATTCAGCCGCTACATTTAGTGGACCAATAACAGAATCTAAGGTTTTGTTAACACCTTCAACGATTTTACGGAAATCTCCACCATGTTTGCTCGCATCTGCACGCGTATCAAGGCGACCTTCGATTGCTGCTACAGCTAAAAGGTTTGCATCTGCAACTAACGCTGTAATATTTTCAACGCAACTTTGCAAACTCTTACCAAGAACATCCTTGTCTGATTTAATAGCAATATGTACGGATAACTCCCCCGCCGCTACCTTGGAAGCTGCGTGGGCAGAATCCTTAATGTTGTTAATCATTGTCGCAAAGGATTGGGATAACATACCTACTTCATCCACATCTTTTAGTTCGATGTTTACGGTTACATCGCCGAGAGCCACTTTATCCGCTGCTTCTACTAATTTATTAATTGGGTTACTAATCTTACGAGCAATAAACCAGCCGAGTCCTAAGGCTATCGCTATTGATGTCACAATCAAGAGTAGCATCGTACGGACTGCACTGTTGGCCTGAGCAGTATTATCCGCGGATTGTTTCTTAGCAAAAGCTAGTTTCATTTGAACCATTTTATCAAGATTTGCTTGATAGGCTACCCTAGTTTTTTCGCCATCACCTTTTAATAATAAGGTCCTTGCACCAGCACTATTGCCCGCTGCAACGAGTCCAATCACCTGATCCGTTACTTGCCCATAGGCCTTACGAGAATCAAGGTACTTATTATACTCCTCCCTCAAATCATTCGTAAGAATTGTTTTTTCAAATTCTCCTGAAAATTTCTCCAAATCCGCCCTGCGCTCTTTAATCTTACTTAAAGCAGTATTGCGGTCTGCATCGTTTTCGGCTACAACCAATTCTAATAGGTTATTACGTGCACGTTGATAGGCATCCGTAATATCTTGCAGCTTAGCAATGGGCACTGTAATTTTCTCATACATAATGGTGTCGCTTGCTTCAAGGGCATTAAGGTTTTGAATTCCAACATAACCAACAAGACCTGCAAGTAACGCTACCAACATAAAGCCAGTCATAAGTTTGGGCATGATCTTCATATTATTAAACCATTGCATTCTCTTATCCCCCTCGTTTTTTATATAGTGGCAATCTGACTCTTATATACATTTTCTAAGGTATTGCCAATCATTTCACCAATTCTACCTGTAATTGGTGAACCATGACCAGGATAAACTATTGAAACCCTCCGCTTGGAAATTTTTTCTAGAGATTTCACAAATTCTCCTGTATAAGATCCACCTATCGTTTTTATAAAAAGTGGAGTATCTCCAGAAAAAAGTATTTCTTGTTTTTTGCAATATAAGCAAATAGAATCATTAGAATGTCCTGGAGTATGAATCACCTCCAAGTCTTGATCACCACAGCGAATGGTTTGTCCATCTGTAAGAATTTCATCGACAATTTCTAGTGGTGAAAATCCATATATCTTACAAGAATATTTTTCTTTCACAAACCTTGCACCAGCATGATGGTCAAAGTGTCCATGAGTAAGAATTAATTGATCCACTGCTTTTTTCCCAATCCCAGTTGACAACCTTGCAATTTCATCTAGAAGAAAGCCATCTACCCCGGCATCAATCAAGGTGTTGACATCTTGAATTCGATTCCATTCTCCCAAAATCAAATAGGAACTGCAGGAGTACTGTACTGGATGTGACTCTAAACACACGACCTTCATATTTATCCCTCAATTTTCCGAAATAATTGGGCATCGGGTGTAACCTGCTGAAATAGATGTTCCACCTCTGCGGGTATCTTCTGAGTTTGTTCCGTTGCAAAAAATCCCCCTGTCGTCAAACTTCTGTGATACATTTTCATAACCTCGACCCTTTGTGGTGCTTGCAAATGAAGCAGTACATTCTTACAAAGAATCAAGGAAAAACTTTCCCCTATTGGCTGTAAGGATAACAAATCATGTTTTTGAAAAATAAGGCGATTACGAATTTCTTCATCAATTTGAAAATGGCTACCACCATTCAAGGCTTTAAAGTACTTTTGCAAAATTCCTGCGGGGATTCGTTCGACTTCTTCTCTCGGATAAATTCCCTTGGCTATGATTTCACCAAATAAATTACTGCCATCTAAATCCGTAGCATCAATTCGCAGATTCCGAAAAGAAAACCGTCCCATTGCTTCTGCAAGAATTAGCGCTAGAGTATAAGGTTCTTGACCTGAAGCACATCCGGCATCCCAAATGCGTATTGAAGAACGACCAGCCGTACTCGGAACAAGATATTTAACGATGTGTTCTAGTGTATGTAAATCACGAAAAAAATAAGTAAATGCCATATTTTCCTCCTTTTTTTGTTCTACGACTCAACGGCATTGCTCAAAGCATCGATTTCGTCATCATTGAGTAGCTTATCGCAATCTAGTAGTAATTTAACCTCATTGCCAACTTTACCAATGCCCTTGATATAGCGGTTATGAAATCCAGTTTTAATGGCAGGCGGTGGAACAATGTTCTCTGGTTCAATTACCACGACCTCCGCTACATGATCTACAATGAGGCCAATAGAAATATCATGAATGTCAATGACAACAATGCAAGTACGATCATTGTATTCCCGGGCTTCTTTTTTAAAGCGTAAGCGTACATCCATCACAGGGATAATTTTCCCTCGCAAATTGATGATACCTCTTACGTAGTTAGGTAGTTCGGGTACTTCTGTTATTTCTTGGATGCCAATAATCTCAGTTACATACTTTATTTCGAAACCATAAGCTTCTTTACCAATGAAAAACGTAAGAAACTTGCTTCGTTGTGTATCCTCTGCGGTTTCATCCATTTCATTTAGTACTGCCATAACCCTTGTCACCTTCCTTTACCTTATGATAATTGCCTTTCTAGGATGCCATTTGCATCTAGAATAAGACTAATACCCCCATCACCAAGTATTGTACAACCAGCAATACCTGCAACCTTTTTGATATATTTAGGTAATGCCTTGACGACAACCTGTTGTTCACCAATTAGCTTGTCCACAAACAAGCAAGCAGCTTTGGAATCCGTTTCAATCATAACCATAATACCATTGTCGATATTCGTTACAGCATCTTTGATACTAAACATTCTATGAATTCTAAGAACGGGATAGCAATTTCCTCGAATCATAATCATTTCATTGCCATCCCCATCATCAATAACGTCTTTTTCATTCATTCTAAAAGACTCTCGAATTGAAATGGTAGGTATTGTATAGCGTGATTTTCCTACGCCTACCTCGATACCGTCAATAATCGCTAAGGTCAATGGAATTTTTACAAAGATTTCAGTGCCCTTTCCAAAGGTACTTTCAATGGTAATACTTCCGCCAATCTTTTCAATATTTTTTGTTACAACATCCATTCCGACTCCGCGACCTGAAAATTCTGTGACCTTTTCATTGGTTGAAAAACCAGCAAGCAGAATATAGGAAAAGACTTCTTTATCCGTAATTTCATTATCGGGTTTAGTAACCAAGCCTCGCTCTTTAGCCTTGTTTAAGATTTTATCCCGATTGAGCCCCTTACCATCATCGCGTACGATGATCAAAACTTCGCCACCAGCATTTCTTGCTTCTAAAGTAATCTTACCTTTTACTGGTTTGCCTGCAGCTACGCGGTCTTCTTTCGACTCTAGGCCATGATCCATAGCATTGCGAATCAAATGCATTAAGGGATCCGAAAGATGGTCAATTATATTTTTATCGACTTCTGTACTCTCTCCAACAATTTCTAAATCGACTTCTTTAGCAAGTTTTTTGCTCATATCTCTTACAATACGATTCATCTTTTGAAATACCATGGATACAGGCATCATGCGAATGGACATTACAATATCTTGCAGTTCATCTGTAAGCTTGCGAAGTTGCCTTGCCGCTTTACTAAATCCATCTAATTTGAGGCCTGCTAAATCTGGATTTTTGGTGACCATTGCTTCCGAGATAACAATTTCTCCTACAATATCCATGAGCATATCAAGCTTATTGACCGCTACACTAATAATGTTTTGCTGACGATTGGTCGTAGTTGCTGTTTCTCCTTCTCGCTCCGTTTCCACGGTTTCCGTTCGTGGCGGGCAATACACAGGCTCTGTGTCCTCTAAAATTATTTCTTTGCGTTTTTGCAAAGCCTTAATTTTATCAGGATATTCTGTAACTTCACTTATTTCCATCTTTCTTAAGAACGCCGTTTGATTCAAGGTGCTTTCTACTTCGGCGTAGGAAACAGTGGTGCTAAAAGAAACTAAAAAACCTTCTTCCCTGATAATTTCCGAGCTATCGGCATTATCAATGACATCCATAGGTATGTGATACATTTCAGTCACAATATCTTTAAGATTATTGACAACCATATACGCTCTAATGTTTTCCATTTGGCAATCTTCTTCGAAGAATACCTGGACACAATATTTTGTTACTTGGTCCTCAGAGGGTGCCTGGTAAGAGCTGATATAATATTTGGCTTTTTGCCCATCTGGCGTAGATGTGGATACGGTAGCCGGCGCAGAATTTTCAATTTCATAGGATGCTTTCATTTGAGAAAGGAGGGTATTGATTTCACCAATCAGTTCCTCAGATTGGCCATCAGCGGTCTGTCCTTCCTCAATTTTGCTCATTTCACCTTTGATAAAATCAATGCCTGCTAGTATTAAGTCCGATAAACTAAGAAAATCAATCTGAACATTTTGGTTGGCCCTAATAAAGAAAAATAAATCTTCCATGGAATGGGCTACTTTCGAGATATTATTGAACATCATCATGGCAGATGAACCTTTGATGGTATGCATAATTCTAAATATTTCATTAATGGCAGCCATTTCAAACTTTTTAGCTTTCTCGCCTTTAATAATAATTTCTTCTAGTTGCTCAATCAGCTGATTTCCTTCAAAAAGATACATTTCCAGCATTGGTTCTCTGCTCATTCCATCACCAGCCATACAAATCCCCCTTTCCTGCCCCTTTCACCAGGTTACCTTACTATACTTTTATCCTATTTAATACTTTTAGAACGCTTTCTTCTTGGAAAGGCTTAAGAATAAAATCTTTCGCACCAGCCAAAATAGCATCTCTAACCATCAATTCCATGCCCATAGCACTTACCATTACAACAGTAGCCTTGTCATCGATTGCTTTAATTTGCTTTAATGCTGAAATACCATCTAATTCTGGCATGGTAATATCCATGGTAACAATATCAGGTTTTAGTTGCTGATATTTTGCTACTGCAACCGTACCATTTTCAGCTTCACCAATGACCTCAAACCCATTTTTCTCTAGCATTAATTTCAAGGTTAATCTTATAAACATTGCATCATCAACAATTAACACTTTTTTCATTGACAGAGCTCCTCTTTCATTAAATCCCCTCTAAGCTTTTATTATGATTTCCATAGCCTTCATGATTCTGCTTTTTAAATCAAAGCTACAGCCGCCCATCTGCCACATAAATGTTGTTGACCATATTACGCCAAATACACTATCAGCAAAGGCTACCTTATCAACCTCTTCTGAAAACTCCCCTACTTCAATACCTTTTGTAATAATAGAAACGACTATGTTCATTCGTTCGTTTACAATCTGATTCATTCGTTCATGCAAATCAATATCATACCTAAACATATCGAAGGAAAACATAGCCGTGGTAATTTGCGGATAATTTTGGTAATATTCTGCATATGCTTTTACAAAATACAATATCCCATCTTTCCCAGTAATTTTATTGTCAATTAATGTATTCTTAATTAAATCATCAAAAGCGGCACAGCGGTCTAATATGGCCATTACTATTTCTTTTTTGCTCTTAAACTGTTTATAAATAGCCGGTTCTGTAATATTCTGTCGCCTGGCAATTTCTTTTGTTGTCAGGCCATTGATTCCCGCCTCATCTAATAAATCAATAGCAGTAATGATTATTTTTTCTTTTCTCTTCAACACTTCATTATACATAAGCACCTCGCACTAGTTAGTCCTAACTTACCTTAAATATACATAAAATACCCATCTTTTGTCAACATTTTTTTTAATTTTCTTACAATTTTTTTTTATAGTAACTCCCTATAGCCAGTGTACGCCATAAAGGCCTACACTTTTGTAAAAGCGTAGGCCTTTATGGCGTACTTTAAGGATTTTTTTGCACTTCAATTCCCATAGCACTCAAGGTTGTCCATAAGGGTTCTAGGGCCTTCTCCCGATTTCGATAGAAATGACTGCCCCGAATTTTCCAGAAATTCCAGCCTACTCTTTCTAAAACGTGCTGTCGCTCTAGTTTTTCCTCCCATCGTTCAATACCCTGCCATGCATCCCCATCACATACTACTGCTAACCTTGTAGTAGCCCCTTCTATAATAATAGGAATACGATAATCATGAGTACCAACTTTACACTCTGGGATGACCTTATAGCCCCGTAGGCTTATTTCTTTATATACATCTTGGAGAAATTGACTTGAGCCATATTTACGAAAGATTTGCATTGCCGTTTCATTTTTTTCTTGACTAAGTCCAAATTCTTGGCAGTAGGTTAATAAACGATACCTCATACAACTTTCCTGTAAATCCTCAAGGCCTAGAGAATGGAAAACCCACATTTGTTCTTTTGCTCGACTGGTTGCCACATTAAATCGCTGTTCATCCGTACTTTTATTAAGTATCCCATTACGCGTATTTGGGGCTGCAACCATGGAAATAAACATTACATCTCGTTCATCTCCCTGAAAAGAATAAGCATCCCCACAAATAATTTTACGATTTATAATTTCTTTTTCGCCAAGCTCTTCTTGCAGCAATTGTTCTATAACATAAGCCTGGTCCTTCCCTTGCAGAGAAATAACGCCCATGGTCTTATGTCGATATTCTTCTTTACTGCATAGCTCTACTATTTTATGTACTACAGCTTGGGCTTCCCCCTGATTAATAGCAGCTACGCCTTCTTTTCGATAACCATTAACACGTACAAGAGCAATTGGCGGCATTAACCGATCTGAAGCAGGAACCCGCAAAGGTTCAATACTTCCGCCATAAAACTCCTGATTGCTAAAGCCAATAATCTCTGGAACACATCTAAAATGCTCACTAAGCATAATTTGTTGTCCAGGAAAGACGCGTAGTGCCGTATCATATAAACTATCCTGCAACGTAAAGCGCTCTCGTTGAGGAATGTGATAAAGATAATGTTCAATTAAATCATTGATTTCTTCTTGATCTGTCCCTACAGCCTCAGGACTAATTTGGCGGTCATCACCAACGATGATTGCCCTTTTCCCCCGAAACAAGGCACTTAACGCAAACAAATTACTTTGGCTGCTTTCATCGACAATCACAACATCAAAGGGCTGCTGGGTTGGTCTAAAATTTTCAATCACTCGGTTTATAGGCATAATCCACACAGGTACTGCACTGCGGCAAATTGCCATTTCTTTTTTGGCATCGGCTTGATGTTTGGCAACATACTTTCCAGTTCCCTTGCCAATTCTGCGAATGGTTTGAATCCAAGAACGCAGGCTTCTCCTTTGGATTTCTGTGGTGCGTAAGTTTTGTTCTAACCAGGTCGACTTAGAAACAATGGTTTGTATCAGGCGAGCTTCTTCTTGGCGGGCTCTATGTAATTGCTCATAATTATAATCCAAGCGAATGCGAGCCGATTGTTTTTTAAGCCAACAATCAGCCCTTTTCCACTCCCAAGCATAGCGCCATGTTGCTGGCGGTTGATTGCACTCCTTAGCTCTTACCATACTTTCAATTTGAACAGTAAAACGGGGAGCACACGCATATAAACGATTTCTAAGATCTAACATTTCATGGATTTTACTTTCATTAGAATGAAGCTTGCGTAGTTCTAATAGGACTTGCTGCCATGTAGCGTCATCACCAATTCGATAGGCATCATATAACCTTCCCCAAGCAGGATGAGGGTTTTCTTCTGCCAACCCTTTCTTTAAATATAGGGAAAAGGTTTCAAATTCTTGATACAATAAATTATATTCTAATAATTGGACATGATAAATAATTCCTTGTGCCAAATTTGCTAGCCATGTTAGGTTTACCCATTCATGGTTACCCAAAGGATTACTTTCTTGGATAACTTCTAGTAATAGTGGCAAATGTTCGCTGCGCCAATCGAAAACCCGTTGTATCACTTCAATATTTTTTTCAATGGCTTGTAGGATGCCCTTATCCGTCTCTTCTAGTAGTGGACCATTTACAGCAGAAATACTATGATTCCATTTTAGTATAAGACGTGTTCTCGCCTCTACTAAAGCAAGATATTGCAGCAAATTCCCTAAATCCTCTGCGGTTCGAAGGTTAGAACCATTGACTGTAAGAGTTTCTAACAGGTACAGTGTTTTCTTGCCCGTAAAGGTTTTGAACATAAAGCTTGGTGTTTGATGGTTTGCTAGTTCTGATTTTAGTAATTCTGCATCCATTTTCACTTGGCGAAGATCAAGGGCTTCTGGAATAGCGAACGCGATTTCTGCCATTCGATGCTCTACCTCACGAATAGCACGAATTTTGGCCTTACAATCGATCATAAATCTTTGCCAATAACTAACTTGATTTTCTCTATATACAATATCTTCTAAGATTTTAATAAGCCATTCCTCTTGAAATAATCCTAAGGTTGCGCCAGCCTTTTCAATAATTTCAAGGGCCTCAGGAGCTTTACGATTGGCCTTCTTTGAGAAAACCCACCCCTTAGTATGTTCCTTGCGAATCTCATTCTCTGCTCCTAATTCCTCTAAGCGCAGAAATAAGCTTTTCATTTCTTCCGTACTAGGAAGGTTTTCTAAAGAAGGTCGATGCTGCAGTATCTGATCCGACTCTTCCTTAGTTATCTCCTCTAGCAAGCCATATAAACTGACCAGTTGGGCATCGGACAAGGGCAGCTTTGTTGCTTCATCCAATTCATCTGGAATCCAGCCATATTCACTTTGATGGGTTGCAAGCCAATTCGCTAATTCCAAGGGAGTAAATTCTTCCTCTGCAAAGAAAATACTACTATTTTCTGCCTCAATAGCACAACTTAGTTTACCCTTATATTTCTTATTTTTTTCTTTACACTCTATTAATTCTTGGCGCAGTCGCTCAATCTCAATGGTGGTGCGATCCACATTCACTTGATCTAAGCCTTCCGATATCTTCGTCACTGCTACCTCAAGTTCCTGAACGGACCGAGCATCACCACCCATTACACTAACGCATAGCGGCGCTATCTCTGGCAGCTTGTCTCGAATCATATCACCGAGTACGTGTAGCGCTCGGTGTGTCTGACTTGTAATCAGCACTCGTTTCCCATGAGCTAAGAGATGGGCTATTAAATTTACAATGGTATGGCTTTTACCCGTTCCTGGAGGACCTTGTACAACCACACCAATATTTTTACTTAACTTATTAACAATTTCTCTTTGTTCTTCATTCGCTGGAAGAGGAAACAATACTTCTTCCCCAAGTTTATTCCACTCTAAATTATCCTCCTCATCCTGATTGCTTATATCCATAGAAGCTAAGGCTTTTATACTTGGAGGAACTTCATAGCCTCTTTTTATTTCGTCAATAATATCCTGTAACTCTGTGTGCCATTGCCGCCCCGTCATACTGCGTACAAATAACAGAGGAGCATGATAGATAATCGGATCTGTCCCTAAGAATACATTTCTGCCCGAAATTATTTCATTGTGTACTTTCCCCGCCGGTGATAGCATTTCCACTAATTCCTTGAAGAATATTTTTGCAACATCTTCTTCCCAAGGATCCATTCCCACATCTTGTATAAAATTTTCTAAGGAGTTTTTTTGATCAGGATTTATTCTTTCATCATTACTAAGCATATCTAGTTCAAGACTAGTCCCACTGCTAGCTGGGAGAAAATAAAATACTTCTTTTTGGTGGTCAAATAGAAGTTCCATTCTCGTTGTAAATAAGGGGCGACAAATTTGAGCTTCATTACTATTCCATGCCAGTAAGCCGTGACCCCAAACAAGCTCTGTACCATCTCCTTCTCGTTCAAGGCGCTGATAAAGAGCAAATAATTGTCTATATACTTTTTGAGTTGGGATTTTGCCTTGATTGGCTAGCAACCAAGGTTTCCATTCTTCCTGTAACCATCTTTCCCAAACTAGCACTCGATTCCTATCAGCCTCAAAAGTTATGCTTTCTTGCACCGTTAAACCAGGCAACTGTTTATGTACCTCGGGAGGACTGTCTAGTTCATCCCCTTCTAATATTACCCATTCTAGCAAAATTTCAGGAACCTTGGGAAATGGCGTTAGAACTTGTTTATACACTTCTAACCAGGCAGCTGGATTCTTGGTCTTGGGTGTAAGCAGACATCCGCCACCAGTTGGTAATTCTTGTTGCCACCAATATATATCCTTATATTCCAAGAAATTTTTAACAATAGGAACTGTTCTATTTTTTAAGGCTAGTAAATATTCAAACACTTGCATACTATTTGCTGACATACTTTCACCTCACAGCTAAAATAACCTCTTATACTACCCTTTACATGTTCTTTATTTTTCTAGTTATAACGACATTTTACCACAATATGCCTATTTGTTACAGTTATAAAAGTAGGAGTCACACTTGTTTCTCCTCTTGATATTAAAATTACACCTATTTGTAAGAGGATTTTTCTCAGCAATGAAGAATAAAAGAATATTGTTAACCTTTTATTCACTTCTTACACAAAACTAAGGGGGTTATTTAATGCCTATTGTCGAACAAGCCTTTCGCGTTACTGAGCGTACTAGTATTGTAAAAGCAGATTATCCTACAACTTGTCTTTTTCAATTTTTCGTAAATGGACGTCTCCAATATAAAACTACTTATAGCATAGAAGGAGATTCCATTGATTTAGGTTTTGATTGCTTAGTCCGCGGTGACTTAGTACAGTTATTTTATTTCCTCCCAGAATAATCTTCTTATTTCACAAAAGACCTACAAGCCAAATTTGGTTCTTGTAGGTCTTTTTTCATGTTCCTAACTTTGTTTAACTACTCGCTTCATTTTCTGCAAAGAATTTTTCTATATACTCTTTAAATACAGTAAGTTCTGCTGCTAGCTTAGGTAGGTAGGGAGCTACCTCTGCCCCTCCTCCTTGCTTTACAATTTTTTCTGCTTCGGTTGCAAATTCAGTAATTTTATGTATTCTAAGATTTGATGAGGCACCTTTAATCGCATGCATCACCTGGCCAACTGTTATATAATCCATACTCTGCATAGCACTTTCACAACTCTCTAGCAAACCATCCATCTCTTCAAAGTAGATCTCGACAATTTCTTTATATTCACCAGTGGTGAACATAAGTTCCTCGGCAACTACTATTACATTATATTCTTTCATTTCTACACATCCTTTTTTAATGTAACCAATTTTCTAGGACTTGTTGTAATTGTTTAGAATTAATGGGTTTACTAATATAATCATCCATGCCTGCAACTAAACATTTTTCCTTATCCCCTTGCATGGCATTGGCAGTCATGGCAACTATCGGAATGTGTTTTCCAGAGTTTTTTTCCTGTTCCCGAATGGCAATGGTTGCTTCAAACCCATCCATCTCAGGCATTTGACAATCCATCAGTACTAAAGCATAACTTCCCTTATCTACAGCTTCTACTGCCTCGCGCCCATTCATAGCAAGCTGTACCTGATAGCCCATTTTTTCTAATAACATCGTTGCTAATTTTTGATTCGTCCGATTGTCCTCGACAAGTAAGATCTGATAGGAAGCTATATCCTTCTTCAATAAAGTTGGGCTAGCCACTTCCCCACCAGTCGGTACACGAACTATAATATCCTTATTCATTATCGCTGTAACAGCTTCAAATAACTGGGTTTTCTTAATAGGTTTTGATAAATGTCCAGCAACTCCAGCTTCTAATACCTCTGTTTTATGTCCTTTTACATCATACATTGTAATAAGAAGTATCTTACTTTTTGCAAGTTGCGGTTCATTCTTTAGCATCTTAACTACCACTGCCCAGTCTTGCTGCTCTAAATCAGCCTGTAAGATAACCAGTTCACAAGGCAACGCAGCATAGGCCTCTTGCTGCAATACAGTTAGGGCTGCCTTGGACTGCGCAATGTAGGTCTTCATTCCCCAAGACGCCAAATAGCTTTGAAGAATTTCCTGGCTAGTTATATTATCATCAATAAGAATGGCTCTTAGCCCCTCGAAAGGAAGGGTATTGCTATTTTCTATCTTCTGTTCCTTAGGACTGCAGTGAAGACGAACGGTAAAATAAAATATGGAACCTTCACCCGTCGTACTTTCTACTCCAATTTCTCCTCCCATAAGCTCTACCAGCCTTTTAGAAATGGATAATCCTAGACCAGTTCCCCCATATTTACGTGTGGTAGAACCATCAGCTTGCGTAAAAGGCTGAAATAAGGAGTTTCTTGCTTCTTTAGAAAGCCCTATGCCCGTATCTTTTATTTCAAATCGGATATGGGCTTGTTTCTCGTCTTTTTCAAGGAGTGTTGCCCGAATAAACACCTCACCAACCTCGGTAAATTTTACAGCATTCCCGGCAAGATTAAGAAGTACTTGGCGTAGCCGCCCAGGATCACCTTCTAGCAATAAGCCAATAGCAGGATCAATAAAGGTCATTACCGCAAGTCCCTTTTCCCTAGCCTTCCAAGAAACAAGATCGGCTACTTCCTCTGTAAGAGCAACAAGATCAAAGTCGATAGATTCCAATACTAATTTCCCAGCTTCAATCTTAGAAAAATCTAAAATATCGTTGATAATATCTAATAAGGCCTTTCCTGAATTTTGCACCATGCCTAACAGTTCTCTTTGCTCAGCTGTCAAGGATGTTTCAAGCAATAATTCTGTCATGCCAATGATTGGATTCATGGGCGTGCGTATTTCATGACTCATATTAGCTAAAAACTCACTTTTAGCCCGATTAGCAGCTTCTGATACTTCTTTAGCTTGTTGAAGTTGCTGTTCGGCAATGACTCGCTCAGTAACGTCAGTTAATGTCCCTGAAATCCCCATGACATGCCCATTTTTGTCTAATAATATTTTTGCATAGACTTCAATCCAACGAACCCCTTCTTCTTTCGTCAGATAACGAATGGTATGCCGGCAGTGTTCTTTCTGTCGTTCTAGCAATGCGTTATAGAATTCATTAACAAGGGATTGATCTTCAAGATAAATATAGCTTATAGATTTCTTGCCAATACTCTCTTCGATTGAAAAACCTGTGATTTCAGTCCATGCCGGATTTAAGAATAGCCAGCGTCCGTCTAGATCAATCTGGAAGATGACTTCCGAGATATTATTGACAACCGTTCGATATTGCTCCCGGCTCTCACTTAACGCCTCATCAGCTCGTCGTTTTTCTCTTAAACTATCTAAGAAAGTATTAAACCACCGAATAAGTTCGCCAATCTCATCTTTTAAAGACAAATCTGACAACCGTTTTTCTTCATCAATCGTTCCGTCTTTAATTTCCTTAAAAAGATCTGTAATATTTTTTATCGGCACTACCACTTTTCTCGACATGCTGATCGAGAATAAAAATATCACTACTAGACACAGGCCAAATACAATGACGGTGGTATTTCGGATAAGTATTGTTTTGGCGACTAGCTTATCAACAGGAATAAGATTAATAAGGGTCCAGCCATTCTTCGCCGATTTACTATAGGTAATGAACATTTCCTGACCATTTATATTGTCAACAAAAGACCCTCTCTCTTGGGTTAGCCTCTTCATGAACAGGGAATCTACCTTATTGCCAATCTGCATTTTATCCTTATAAAACACTATCCGGTTTTTCTCATCAACAATTATCATGGTAGTATCTTGGTCGAGTTTACTTTGACTAAAATGTTCATAAAAAACATCAACATTATAATTAACAATTAAGAGCCCTGCCGGTTTTTCTTGTAAATTCTGAAGATCAAATGTTGTAAATACTTTTGCAGCCGTTATCACTTTTTTGTGATCTGAGTTTATATTTACATTATCTTCAATGCCTGTCCATACGACAAGAGGTTGTTTTTCCATTGCTTCCGCTAAAATACTATTTTTTAATTCTTGATGTATGTCTTTTACGTTAAGAGTATCCCCGATATGATAATGCATTCCCCTTGAGGTAAACACATCAATGGAAACAAGTCCTTTCAAATTACTATAACCACTTAATATATAGCCAATTTTCGCTTGTGTTGCTAAGTTCGTATAGTCATCAATCGCAGTTCCTTCATCGGTCACTACCTTTTTAATTTCTTCAATACTCGATAAGTTGGCAATCAAGCTTTCTACTTCTTCTAATAATAGCTCCATATAATCTTTTTGTTTATCCATCAATGCTTCTGTATATTCTCTAACCTCATCTTGAATAATAGTTTTTGAAATTTCAAAGGACGTCCAACCAATTACAATTAAAGGTAAAACGCTTGTTACTAGTAAAAAAAGTAGCAATTTCCCTGTGAGGCTATTCCATTGCAATATTTTCTTCATTTTAATCCCTTCAAATCATTACTTTACATTCCCAGGATCAATAACTTTTACCTCAACTAAGGTTTCTAAGGGTACTGGTTCGCCATTTATTTTTTGTACTACAAACTTTGCTCCTAAATATCCTTGTACATCAGCTTGCTGATCAATGGTGACGGATAGTTTTCCACTCTTAATTGATGCTTTCGCCTCATCTAAAGCATCATAAGCCGCAACCAAGACGCCTACCTTACCACTTTCACTTAGATATTTTACTGTTCCTAATGCCATCATATCATTTGCACAAAAGAAGGCTCCTAGATTCGGATTTTTTTTATAAAGATTGTGGGTAACCGTATAAGCCTCATCAATTTTCCAGTTAGCTGTTTCAACGGCTACTACAGTAATATTTGGATTTTCTTTAAAGGCACGTAATGCTCCATTTCTACGATCTTGAGAGTTTTTCGCACTCCTAATGCCTTCCAAAATTGCCACCTCTGTCGGGGTATGAATCCTATTACTTATATACTGAGCGGATAGGTAGGCACCCTGTTCATTGTTGACACTAATAAAGGGTACATTCACTAATCCAATCTTACGACATACTTCTTCATCCAATTGATTATCAATATTTACAATGGGAATCTTTGCATCTTGTGCTTTTTTAAGCACCGGAATTAATTCTGTAGAACTCGCAGGCGCAATTACAATCCCATCTACTTTATCACGAATAAGGTCTTCAATAATGGCAATTTGTTGACTAATAGAGGTTTCTTGGGCACCCGTTTTAACAATTAAATTAACCCCTACTTCATTAGCAGCTTTTCTTGCGCCTTTTTCCATCTCTATGAAAAAAGGATTCGTCAGCGTTTTCATAACCAGTGCGATATTCTT
>JAPUES010000024.1:21720-29507 GCA_027492445.1 Sporomusaceae bacterium
CTGTTTCCCTACCACTACAACAAATAATACTCATAACCTACTTTTAAAGTAAATTATGAGTATTACTGTTTCCCTTTATTGGGTTACAATCACAATCCCTGATGGAGTAACCGTATATCCTCTCGCCCGATCTGCTTCATGATCATAGCCAATTTCTTCTCCATCGGCAATTACTACATTTTCATCAATAATTGCCCTCTTGATTTTAGCTCTTCTGCCTACTTCTACATTCTCAAAGAGAATCGAATCTTCAATAAGACTGAAACTATGCACCTTGCTACGAGATCCAATAATAGAACGTCTAACGATACCACCACTATTGATGCAGCCCCCGCATACATACGAATTAATATTTTGTCCACAACGACCGCCTTCTTCAAAAACCGTCTTAGCCGGCGGAGAATTACTTTGATTTGTAATAATGGGCCATTTATAATTATATAAGTTCAATTGAGGATCTACTTTTATCAAGTCCATATTCGCTTCGTAATAAGAGTCAAGAGTGCCAACATCTTTCCAATAGCCTTTTTCTTCAGGATTCATTCCTGGAACAGAATTATCCATAAAATTATAGGCAAAAACATTATCTCCCTTGCTTAGCATCATAGGAATAACATGCTTACCAAAATCAAGATCAGCATGTTTTTTTTTGCCTTCTTTTAATACTTCAATCAGTTTCTTTACCGAAAAAATATAATTACCCATTGAGGCAAAGCAGGTATTCTTCCCAGGGATTTTATTGGGTTCAGTAGGTTTTTCTGTAAACTCCGTCACCCGGCAATCCTCATTAACAGAAATAATCCCAAATTCCCTTGCATCCTTTGCCGACACCTCTAGAGCAGCAATTGTAATATCTGCCTTAGTAAGTACATGATAGCTAATCATTTGGCTAATATCCATTTTATAAATATGGTCACCACCGAAAATGGCTACATATTCTGCGTCTGATGCTTCAATAAACCTTAAAAATTGAAAAATAGCATCGGCAGTCCCCTTAAACCACTCTTCACTTCCACTACTGGTCTCAGGTGAAATAGTATCATAAAATTCCCCAAGTCCTGTCCACTTAGCCCAAGATTCTTTAATATGTTTATTTAAAGAATAGGCTCGGTATTGGGTTAGAACATAAACCTTTTTGAGACCGGAGTTAAATAAATTACTGAGTACAAAATCAATTATTTTGTACTTTCCCCCAAAGGGCACGCAAGGTTTGGGTCGACTCAAAGTAACAGGACTAAGTCTTTCCCCTTTCCCTCCCGCTAGCACCATGGCAATCGTATTTCTCGTCACATTCCCCATTGTATACATATAGAAATCCCCCTTCTGAAATTAGACAGGCCCCAAGGATAGTAAAACAAAGCCTACTAATTACCGTCCTATACATCCTTAGGGTAACTATTCTTTGCAAGGACTCTACAAAGAAATCTTAGTCTTGTAGTAGATGATAGTTATATTATAATCTAATTATTCCAATAATTCCATTAAAAGATTACATGCTTACCTTAAGTAACTATTTTCAGCCTTCAATCAAGAAGAGGAATCCCTAAAAAGCAACCCTAATCCCTATCAAAAAAAGTCGAATCATATTGTTTTTTGTATTATTATGTTTTCATATGTACTCAATCCATTCCTCATAAAGTATTACTATGGTATAATAAAATTGTACTTTTTGTTTAATACAATTATCACTCTGAACGTTTACATGGAGGAACTTACATGAGAATACTTCTCGTAGATGACTCATCCTTCTCTCGGACTACTCTGAAACGTTACTTCGCCGACATAGAAAACTTAGAGTTTGCCGAAGCCAGTAATGGAATCGAAGCCTTAGAACTTCATCGCTCCTTTGCACCTGATATTATTTTTATGGATATTACTATGCCCCAATTAGATGGGCTAGGCACTCTTAAAATCATTTCAATGGTTGATGATAAAGTCAAGATTATTATGGTTTCAGCTCTTGGAAATCAAACCTATGTAGCAGAAGAATGTAAAAAATATGGTACCTTTGCTGTTCTTGCCAAACCAGTAAGCAAGGACGTAGCCATAAAAATACTAACAGATGCTCAAGAACAACTTATTGCAGGTGATTACCAATGAAAGCAATGTTAATTGATGAACTACAACCAGGCATGATTGCCAATCAAACCATTTGCGATGCCAGAGGGACAATTTTGATTGCCCAGGGAATTATACTAACAGAATCCTATATTAATCGAATGAGAAAATTTAATATTAAGAAAATCGATATTAAAGACATGGAAGAAGATACCGAACCACCTTGCAGTTTAGCTGCTCCTATTGTAAAGCGCACCATTACTACTCTCGGTACCTTATTTGATTCTTTATCAGAACACAATACTATTGATATTAAAAAAACCTCTTTTCAAATTGAGCAAGTTATTTATTCAATATTAGATAAACACTCCATCCAGTCTTTTCTTGAAATTGATGCTCAAAATGAATTATTATACCACCACAGTCTCCGAACCACAGTAATTGCTGTAAATATGGGTTTAGCCCAAGGTTATGATTATCTTAATCTAGAATATTTAGCCATGTGCGCTCTTATGCATGACTGCGGCATGGGGCGAGATTACCTAGAAAGTGACACGGATCACGCGCTGCATGGCTTTAAAAAATTACGGGATAATTTAAAAATGGATATGATTATTGCCTTAGTCTGTCTACAACATCACGAATATTTTGATGGTAGCGGCCCTCTTAATTTTAATCGCTCCCAAATAACAGAGTTTGCTCGCCTCATTGCTATTGCTGATCATTACGATCGGTTAATTATAAAAAAGAACTCCCCCCGCCAAGCACTCTTTAAAATTTTAGGTGGTAGTGGCACGTTATTTGATCCTGACATGGTAAAGTTATTCCAAGCTACCCTTTGTTCATAGAATCCTCTATAAATAAATCTGCGACCTTCTGACTTTGAAGGTCGCAGATTTATTTATATAGTAAAATATATTGAAAAGGTGGTCCCTTCCCAGCCTGTCAAAGCCTTTATCTCAGCCTTATGTCTTGCAACAATGCTATAGCAAACAGCTAATCCTAAACCCGTACCTGCATCTTTGGTAGATAAGAAAGGTGTTCCTAACTTGCTAAGCATTTCTTTATCAATACCGGTTCCTTCATCGCCGACAGATAACACTATTTTCCCATCTTGTACACTTGTACTAATTGTTATTACTTCACCTTTTTCATTCATTGCCTCTAAACCATTGCGGAATAAATTCAAAACGAGTTGACGAATTTCACCACCATCTACTAAAACCTCCGGCACTTCTCCTAACTCTAGCATAATTTTTTTACCTATTTTACCAGCATCCGCCTGTAACAATGGATGTAACGACAAAATAATTTCATTGATATTTTGCACTTTAAACTCTGGTTCTCTAGGTTTTGCAACGGATAAATATCCATTCAAAATTTCCGTAGCTCGATCTAGTTCGCTCATCATCAAGGTATAATATTCTTTATATTTAGTATTGGTTTCTTTTTGGGAAAGCCATTGTAAGAAACCATGTACCGTCGTCATGGGATTGCGCACCTCATGACTGATACCGGCTGCCATTTGACCAATTACATTTAAACAATCTAAACGGGCAATGCCTTTTTCCATATTCTTTTGCTCTGTAATATCCTTATTAAGCTCCAAGACACCAACGGGTTTACCATCTACACCTCGCTTAAGCAACCAGCAGCTTCGCACCACTACAATGCTGCCATCTCGTTTGGTTTCAGTTAATTCTCCCATCCAACGACCATTACTCATTAGTTCTTTATTAATTTCTTCTAAGGGTTCAGGAAACTGGGTATTAAGCAATGTATAAGCAACCTTGCCTACAGCCTCTTCCTTCGTCCACTCATAACCGAGCTCCGCACCACAACTCCAAAAGCTAATAACGCCGTCTAACCCCCGCTCAAAAGTATAATCTGGATCAAGATCGAGCAGTCGAACCTGCTCCTTAAGCATTTCTGTATATTCTCGGATTTTTTCTTCCGCCTGTTTTCGTTCCTGAATATTACGGACAAAAACAGATAAGCCATCTTGCAAAGGATAAGCGCTGATTTCTAACCACAACCCTAATCTATCCCAATACATTTCAAAAGCTACTGCCGTTTCGCCCATTCCCCTTTGTAGCTTAGTCCTAGGCAAAGTGTTTTTAAGGTCAGGAAATTCATCCCATATTATCTTTCCTAGTAGCTCGCCTTGGGATTTTTGCAATAGAGCTTGTGCTTCTTTATTTACATAAGTAAAACGCGCCTCATGGTCAAGGGCAAAAAAGCCGTCCATAATACTTTCTAAGATATGACGTATTTTTTCATTACTATGTCCGAGTTCTACTGACACCTGTTCTAAGTCAGCGTAAGCCCTAGAAAATCGTGTCGATAAGGCTAATGCTTGAAAGAAAATAAAGATAAATAAGCCTAGGGGCACCATCTCACAAGTAGCTATCATTCCTCGAGCAAATAACATATCATTAACTACCATGCTCAAGAATATAAATACACCTACGGCAAAGCTGCTTGCCCCTTTTTTGTTAGCCATCACAGCCCGCAGCAAGAGATTACCAAGATAGATACAACCTAGTATGGCAATTAAGTCATACCACAGTAATGTCCTGGAAAAATTTTTGACAGGTGTTAGAAGAACTACACTGCTAAAAAGCAAACCTAATATTTCAAATCCACTTGGGATCCTCGAAGATGCCGTCGGCGCATATAAATGATAAATAAATTTAATAAAAATAGGTACGGCTATGTAATACGACAAATATTCTAGCTTCATTAGCACTTCCCACTCTAGCCAAGGGAACATACTCATTATTATAATTTCGCCCGTTGTCATGGTCCGAAGAGCAATTAACAAACAAAGAAGTCCGAAATATAAGGCTGGTTTATCCTTTCGTCGTAGTGCATAAAGCCCAAAATGGTAAACTGCCATAATAAAAAAGATTCCTAGCATAAACACTTGGAAATTAACTTGTTTCTCCCATAAAGAATACCCTGTTTGTCCTAAATCTAACCATAAGCTAGATTTAATCCCCCCCTTATGGTGAGCAAAGTTAGAAACTTGAATGACAAGCTCCATATCTTGTCTTTCCGAATAAAAGTTTACCATTTGCGGTAAGTATTTGGCTTTACTAGTAGTACGATCCTCCCCTACCACTCCTACGGCAGTTACTAGTTTTCCATTAATATACATCTTATAAGTTGTCGCTACCTCTGGCATTTTAAAGGCTACATACTTCCCTGCTTCCTTCAGTCGAATAACTAGGCGATAAGTGGCATAGCCATCACTATTTGAGCTAACTTTTGATTTATAATTATCCCATTTCTGGGGTACAGTATAAAACTCTTTTTCTATAATACTTTGCTCTTGCATGAAAGTAGCCGGTTCGAGTAGTTGTCCCCAGTAAAATTCCCATTCCCCATCTAGTTTGACAACACTCGCAGAATCCCACTCTCTTAAATCTAGTACACCCTCAATAGCTTGAGGTGATACAGCAGCGGGTACCTTTCCATAACAAAGATAGCTACACACTGCTAATACACTAATTACAACTCCAACAACCAGTATTTCTATTCGTCTTTTGCTAATCTTCTCCACCTCACTATGGCGTCCTCACCCTAGGGCGTAGGGATACTACTTCTTGCCCCAAACTACAAATTTCTACATTTATCGCGTTATTAACTATTCTTTTCATTCTTTTAAATCCCTGCTTTTGGGTGGAAATTCTATAAAAAAGTGTAATTCTCTCATTTTCAAGAAAGAATTACACTTTTTCATTCCCCTTTCAGCCTGTTCCACCTGTATATTTTTCCATTATCGTTAAAAACTCTCTAAGATTAATCGGTTTACTGATATAGTCGTCCATACCTGCCTCTAAGCATTTTTCTTTATCCCCCTTTAGAGCATAAGCAGTCATAGCAACGATAGGTGTGAAACAATTCATATTTTTTTCTGTTGATCGAATAATCGTCGTTACTGAATAACCATCCAAATAAGGCATATTAATATCCAGTAAAATAATATTAAATTTTTTCTTTTCACAGGCAGCTACAGCTTCCTTGCCATTTTCCACAGCATGCACTTGAAAGCCATGTTTTATTAAAAAATTAGTTACTATCTTCCTACTTACTAGGTCATCTTCCGCCAGTAACACTTTTGTTAGTTTTACTTTTCCTAGCGCTGTATTTTTTTCATAAGCAGCATCTTCTCTAATTAAAGCCCCCTCTCCCCCTTGCAGTCTAAAAATAGCGGTAAAAAAGAATTGGCTCCCGATAGATTCTTTACTTTCTACGCCAATCTCACCACCCATTAGTTCCACTAACTTTTGTGAAATAGCAAGGCCTAATCCCGTCCCACCAAATTGCCGAGTATTCGACTCATCCACCTGACTAAATCGCTTGAATAATTTATTTAGCTTGTCTGTAGAAATTCCAATGCCTGTATCGGTTATCACAAATTTTATTTTTACTTTATCTTCTTGCTGCTCTTCTAAAGTAACATAAATACTTACTTCACCTTGGGTTGTAAATTTAATGCCATTGCCAACTAAATTCGAAAGTACTTGCCGCAATCTAAGAGAATCGCCAATAATAGCATTGGGTATTTGGTTGTCAAAATGCAGCGTAAGAGCTAGCCCTGACTGTTTGGCGCTGACAGCAAATAACTCCACCACTTCTGTAAGTATAGTAGAAAGATGAAAGGGCACCTCTTCTAAGTCTATTTTGCCCGCCTCTATTTTTGAGTAATCTAAAATGTCATTTAGCACTCGCAGTAAGGACATGGTTGATGACTTAACAATCCTTAAATATTCTCTTTGCTCCTTTTCACTGTCTGCCATCAATGCTAAATCGGTCATACCTATAATCCCATTCATTGGTGTCCTTATTTCATGGGACATATTAGCAAGGAATTGTCCCTTAGCAGCATTCGCTGCTTCCGCTTTTTTCATCGTAGCAATTACTATTTCTTCATGTTTTTTACGTTCACTAATATCCCTAACAATACTGAGTATCATATTTTTATTTCCTAAAGAATTCCCTTGGGAACTGACTTCAACAGGAAAAAAGGTACCATCCTTACGGTAATGAGTTGTTTCAAAAACAATTCCTTCTTGATAGGCTCTGTTCATTTGTGAGATCACATAATCTGTTTTTTCAAGACGTCTTAAATCAAAGATTGTCAGTGATAAGAACTCTTCAAACGTATAACCATACATTCTCACGGCAGCATCATTAACTTCGCGAATATTTCCTTGAAAATCTAAAAATATGATAATATCGTTAGCTTTTTCAACAATAATTTGATATTTTTCTAATCGTTCTTGTATCGCCTTGCTTTCTGTAATATCTTCGATCATGCAAAGATGGCATGGTTTCCCTTCTTCCTCCACCTTCAGGGCAGCAGCCGTCATGTTGGTCCAAACCTGGGATTGATTGGGCCTAATATAGCGTTTATTCATTCTAAATCCCAGTATCTTTCCAGCATTTAATTGAGCCATATTAGCTAGTTCTTCTTGTATATCATCGGGATGGGTAATACCCATCCAATTACTTATTCTCATTTCATCCAGCGTTCTACCTGCAATCTCGGCAAATCTTACATTAACATGATAGATTTGCCCAGTGATAGAATCAATTAACGCCATCCCTAACGGTGCTTGTTCAAACATCGTTCGAAACCGTTCTTCACTTTTCTTAAGAGCCTCTTCAATTCTCTTAAGTTCTGTAATATTTAGTACAAAACAAGTAATACCTATTACATT
>JAPUES010000025.1 GCA_027492445.1 Sporomusaceae bacterium
GAAGATTCCTTTAAATCACAGTTTTTGGCTGCCGGATTTAAAGTAGATACGTATCTACATGGATTAGGTGAAAATGTAGCCATTCAAGATATTTATGTACAACATATTAAAGATGTCATTGAAGGGAAAAATGATAAAAATGAACGCAGTAAAGATGCACCAGTTATTCCCGTGATTGAGTAGAATAACAGTGAGGTTGCTTAAAAAGAAAATAAGATAGAGCTAGGTGCCCGCAAGGGCTTAATAGGGAAAACCGTGAAATACGGTTGCGGTCCCGCCACTGTAATGGGGAGCAAAACCAAGATATGCCACTGAAACAAAAGTTTTGGGAAGGTTTGGTAGAGCAATGATCCAGAGCCAGGAGAACTGCCTAGCTATCAATCACCGTTTTACCCACGAGCGATGGGGAGGGGATTACATACAAGATATTGTAGTATTCTGCATCTCTCGATTTAAGTCGGGAGATTATTTTTTTTGACTACCAAAGAAAAACTTGCTCTTTGAAGGGATGATTATAATGAAAAAAAGATATTTGCACAATAAAGTAACAATGGCTTTGACGGCTTTTTGTTTAACAGTACCCGCCTTTGTATCAGCAGAAGTAAATTCTGAATTTGAGATGGATCCTTTAGTGGTTACGGCCTTGCGTCATGAAACAAGTGACTTACATACACCTGCTAGTGTGAAGGTGTATACCAAGGAAGAATTAGTAGCCACTGGGGCGGGGAGTATAATAGAAGCTTTAAAATATACTGAGGGAATGAGTTATTATTCCTTAGGACCAGGTGGACAGTCTTATGGTGGGATGACAAGTAAATTAGTGATGCGCGGTGTAGAATCGGGTACACTTGTGCTTGTTAACGGTATACCCGTTAATCTAAATGGAAAATATAATTTAGAAGATATACCAGTGAGCCAAGTGGAAAAAGTTGAGATTGTAAAGGGGGCAGGTGCAGTCTTATATGGCAGTGAGGCTTTTGGCGGCGTAATCAATATTATAACGAAAGCGACACGCGAAAACTCAGCAACAATTGGTGGCGGTAATTTTGGTGTGCAAGATCATAGTATGTCCATTCAAGCAGGTAAGGTTGGTTTTAGTTTTAATTATCAAAAAATGGGTGAGACGGATCAAATTTCTAGCCCTTCCACGGACTCAAAAATGCCAGCAATTGCTGGTTCTGTAAATCTATATACAGCTTTAGGTGCTAGTGAGAAAAAGAGCTTCTCTTGGAATTATAAATTTAATGACAATCTAACCCTTACTCATATGTATACGAATAATGATTATTCTTTCTTACGTAGTGAAAGTGGCACGAATACTCTATTTAAGACCAGCGCCTATGATGATACGAAGAATTTTGTGCAATTTGCCTATACAAAAGGAAGCTGGAAAAGCAAATTGTTCCTAAATAATCAGGATTTAAATTACAATGGTGTGGAAACGCCGCGCAAAAATAAACCAGAGTGGGGGAAAACTAACAACCAAGTTTGGGGTGTGGATACTCAAAAATCATGGTCACTCTCTGATAGTAATATATTGGTAGGGATAAACTATCAGCGAGAAAGCTATCAGGACAATGGAGTAAAACTGGACGGGAAATATGCTGCTCGTAAGCTAGGAACCTATAATACTGGGCCCTATGCCAGAGATCATTTTTCTACCTATCTCCAGTGGGATAAGGCTATTAGCCCAACTACAAATTTAATTATCAGTGCTCGGGAAGACATGCTAAAAAGTGAGGTTGGAAAAAGTTTTACTGAGTTTTGTCCCCAAATTCAGACCTTGACAACGATTGATGAACATAGCATGTGGTATACCAATATTGGCAAAGCCTTTAAAATGCCGACCTTTTCACAAATGTATGCCTATAGTGATCTGACGGCTTCTAACCCTGGATTAAAACCAGAAACAGGTTATAATTATGAGATTGGTTGGAAAAAAACAAAGGATAGTCAGGCGTTAAAAGTGGCTCTCTTTCATACTACTGTTGCGGACCAAATCAGTTGGAAAAATATCGGTACTACTGCTACCCCTCAATATCAAGCGCAAAATACTGATTTTCGCAATACTGGTATCGAAGTTAGTTATGAAAATCGGTTGAGTCCTAAGTTTTCTTACTTGCTAGGTGGCAGTTACTCTAATCCAGAAGAGCAAGATGGAGGAGTGTGGAAAAGAACCTATGGTAGAGTACAGCTCAGTGGTTCTTTAAAATATACAATAGGAAAAACAGATGCTACTTTGAGCGCTCAGTATATAGGTGAACGGGTGAACAGCAGTACGCAAGACAACCGCAAACCAATGCTGCCAGTGACGCTTCATATTAATCATCATTATGATGAGAACCGTACCTTGACCTTTACCGTTGATAATTTACTTGATCGTAAAGATATTACTAGCCATAGTACTACGGAGTACTATACATTGCCTCGCTCCTATAAGTTAGGCATGACGATGAAATTTTAAGTTGCTCATGTCGAATACCATAAAGGAAATTAAATAATTAAAACCATGGGAGGTACTACTGTGGAAGTCTTAGCACAATGCTTTAGTTTGTTTCATAAAGGTGGACCTGTAATGTATATCTTAGCCCTTTGTTCAGTAGCAGTTTTGGCCATTTGGGTAGAAAGATATTTATATTATAAAGAAATGACTAAGGAAACCGAAAACTTTATCCCCACATTACAAGGGATATTAGAAAAAAACAATATAGGGGAAGCAATGCAATTGTGTCAAAGAACTAAGTCTGGACTTGCCATAATCGCTCTTAAAGGGTTACAAGCTGTTGGGCAAGAAAGAAATATAGAAAGTGTATTAGAAGGTTCAGCCTTACTAATGGCTGCAAGACTGCGAGAATATTTAAATTATCTGAGCACCATGGTGACATTAGCACCACTTCTTGGGCTGCTAGGCACAGTAATTGGTATGATAAATTCCTTTAGTGTACTAAATGTAAAAACAGGGCAACCTCTAGCAATTACGAGTGGTGTAGGAGAAGCTTTAGTGGCAACAGCAACAGGATTAAGTGTGGCCATTTTAGCAATGGTGGTTCATACCTATTACTCCCACCGACTGGATGGTATTATTACGGATATAGAAGAAATGTGTAACATGTTAGTCGGTAGCTTAGGAAATAAAAAGGTAGCGCGGGGGAAAACTCATGAAATTGCGTAGTATGAGAAATGAGGATAAACCTCAGCTCATGATTATTCCCATGATTGATATTATCTTTTTCTTACTGGTGTTCTTTATGATGAGTACCTTATATATGGTGGAGCAAAATACAGTGCCCTTAAACTTACCAGAGACTTCTAAAAGTCAAAGTGATATTCCCAAAAGTATTGCCATTAGCATCATGAGTGATGGTAAGGTCTTATATGAAAAAGAAGAAATTCCCTTGGATTTATTAAAACGCAGAGTAATTTTAGAGCTGTCAAGTCACCCTGACAGTGTTTTTATGCTGCGAGGTGATCGCTTGGCTGAATATGGTAAGGTCGTTGCTGTTATGGATGAGTTAAAAGAAGCAGGGGCGCGGCGAGTGGCTGTAGCTACAGAGACGAAAGAGAGGTAGCTACATGGATGTTCGTAACCGTTGGCGGCATGCCATTATAATTTCTATTGGTTTAAATCTTTGTATATTATGTGGTGTCGGTATAATATTCGCAGGTGCTTTTCAAACAGAGCCTGTAGAGCATATTATAGAATTAGATTTAGTCAGTGACTATAGTAATAGCCAGTCTATTGAGAGTGATTCAGAACAGGCAAAGGTAAGTGGAGTAACACGAATGGAATCGAAATCATCCAATACTGTAACGGCATCACCTACAGTATCCTCTCCTGTTGCAGTACAGACAATAACATC
>JAPUES010000026.1:0-2313 GCA_027492445.1 Sporomusaceae bacterium
CAATTTTTACGTGAGGAATTTGGCCGTGCTTTTACGTCTTGTGATTTATTAATTCTGACAGATATATACAGTGCAGGAGAAACACCAATTCCAGGAATTACAGGAGAAACATTAGTGGAAGAAGTGCAACGACAAACGGGGATGCAGGTCATATATATCCCAGATAAGGATAAAGTTGCTCGTTATTTAAGAGAAATTGTTGAACCAGGTGACTTAGCGATGACGATGGGGGCGGGTAATATTTATCTTGCAGGTGAGGAACTTGTAGAACTCTTAATGAAGTAGCTAAAATCCTTTTGATAAGATTAGAGATAAAGGTAGTTTAAATTTATAGGGTGATTGTACTTTTCTAGGAGGGGAGACGATGGAGAAATTTATCGTCAAGGGAGAAGTGCGATTAACAGGAAATATTAGAATCAGTGGGGCTAAAAACTCCATATTGCCAATTATGGCAGCGACCTTACTTTCTTCGGGGGTCAGTATTATTCATGATATTCCGTATTTAAGTGATATTAAGGTCATGGAAGATATTTTAATCTTATTAGGAGCTAAAATAACACGAGAAAACAGCACCTTACTAATTGATACGAGTACTATAGAGGAAAAAGAAATACCAGAACAATTAATGAGAGAGATGCGAGCTTCTGTGTTTCTTATGGGACCGCTGCTGGGTAAATTTCATAAAGTTCGCATATCCTACCCAGGCGGTTGCGCTATTGGGCCAAGGCCAATTGACTTACATATTAAAGCTTTAGAAAAAATAGGTGCACGAGTCCAGGAAGGTTTTGGTTTTATTGAAGCCCAAGCCGAGGAATTAATTGGTGCTGAAATCAACTTTGATTATCCAAGTGTAGGGGCTACGGAAAATGCAATGATGGCCTCTGTATTGGCAAAGGGTTTAACCATTATTCGAAATGCAGCTAGAGAACCTGAGATATATGATTTACAAGTATTTTTAAATAAAATGGGTGCTCATATTACGGGTGCAGGTACGGATACCATTCAAATTTATGGCAGTAAAAAACTTATGCCAGTAGAACATACTGTAATGTCTGATCGCATTCAAGCTGGAACTTTTCTGATGGCAGCGGCCATTACGCGCGGTGATATCTTAGTAGAAAATGTACTTATCGAGCATTTGTTTTCTGTAATCGACAAACTAAAGGACATGGGGGCTGAGGTCAAAGTCGAAGGAAAAGGTATTCGCATAAAAGCAAATCACTTATCCGGAGTTGATATTAAAACCTTACCTTACCCAGGATTTCCAACGGATTTACAAGCTCCCATGTTGTCTTTAGCCACGATTGCTGCAGGAACGAGTATTATAACAGAAACAATTTTTGAAAACCGTTTTAAGCATGTAAATGAATTAATACGCATGGGCGCTAATATAAAAGTTGAGGGGCGTACGGCGATTATTCGTGGTATACCAAAACTAACGGGAGCTGTCCTTGCTGCGACGGACCTAAGAGCAGGTGGAGCATTGGTTCTTGCTTCCTTAGCAGCAGAAGGAATCTCTGAAATAGAGAATGTGTATCATATTGATAGAGGTTATGAAGCACTAGAAGAAAAACTGCAAAGTTTAGGTGCACACATTGCAAGAAGGAAGATGGACTAGGGGGATTAGAAGATGAAACACAAAAAAATTGCTGTAGTAATGGGAGGCCCTTCAACGGAAAGAGAAGTGTCTTTAAATACAGGGGCAGGTATTTTGGCAGCTCTTCAGGAAAAAGGCTATAATGCCGTAGGTATTGATCTTGATCCGACACGTTTTGTTGAACAATTAAAAAAAGATGGAATTGAAGTTGTATTTAATGCCATCCATGGTCAATATGGGGAAGATGGAGTATTGCAAGGGGCACTTGAGCTACTTGGTATTCCCTATACTGGTTCTGGGGTACTCGCTAGTGCGATGGCCATGGATAAAGGTGTTTCGAAACGAATATTCTTATCGGCTGCTATTCCTACACCACGTTCGAAGTTATTTACTAAGGTCGAGGGAGTAAGAGATTTAACGGCAGAAATTCTAGCGGAGTTTTCCATTCCTGTCGTTGTAAAATCTGCAGCCCAAGGTTCTAGTATTGGCGTTGTCATTGTGGAACAAAGTGAGAAACTAGGGGAAGCCATTGAGCAAGCCTTTCAATATGGTACTACCATTTTGGTGGAAGAATTTATACAAGGCCGAGAGCTTACCGTTGCTATTTGGGGCAATGAAAACCCTGAGGTGCTACCTATTATTGAGATTGCACCGGATTCTGGATGTTATGATTATCATTCTAAATATACAAAAGGTGCAACCCAGTACATTGTACC
>JAPUES010000026.1:2413-3807 GCA_027492445.1 Sporomusaceae bacterium
CTAAGAGTTTTCTATAGACAGCATCGATGGATGCTGTCTAATTTTTCTATTGTATATTTGGTAGAAAATGTTGTATGATTAACCCTATAGCTCTATTACCATGTTTCTTACAAGGAGTGATGTCATGGAACAACCAGAGGAGTTTCAGTATCGGCCAAAAGAGAAGCCATTACTGGCAAATCGCTGGTTTATTGGGTTGCTATTCATGCTTATTGTCTTTATAACAGGATTACTATTTATTAAATCCTCGTATTTTACAGTAGGGTCAGTGGTCGTGGAAGGAAATAAATATATATCCATTGAAGAAGTGTATCGAATTGCCGATATTCCTGAAGCTATTAATATATTTGGTTTGAATACCGCGAATATAAATATGCGGTTAATGAGTGATCTCAGAATTGCAGAAACGGATGTATCCCGCAAATTTCCAGGAACAATTGTCATTCATATCAAAGAGCGCAATCCTATGGCCTATGTAGCTAGTAACTATGGCTTTGTAGAAATTGATAAGCAAGGTGTAGTGCTGGCTGTATATAAAAATCTTAAGCAAATAAAAGTACCAATGATTACAGGGGTGCGGCTGGAAAATGAATACGTTAGTGATAAAATAGAACACCAATCTATAAAAAATATTTTACTATACTTATCCTTATTAGATGAGGGTACCCTTAATCAATTATCTGAAATTAATATCAAATCCTCTGAAGATTTTATTGCATATACTCTTACTTCCATACCCATTCGCTTAGGAAAGGGTGACCGTTTGTCAGATAAAGCAAAGCTCACGAATGATATATTACATGAACTTAGTGATAAAAAAGTAATGGTGGAGTATATTGACCTTACTTATGCCTCACCAGTGATTAAATTTAAACAGTGATTAGGATAGGAGGAAAAAAGTTGTTACCTATTAGACAAGGGCAAGTTGCCATAGCCTTGGTGTGTGTGGTACTAGGGTTTATGTTAGCGGTACAGTTTCGTACAACACAAGGAATTAAATCAAGCATTCCGTTTCAACGAGTCGAAGATTTATCCCAACGTTTGGGTCAAACCGAAAAAGAACGGGATGTTTTATTAAAACAACTTCATGAATTGCGCCAGACCCCAGGATTACAATCGGCAACGAAGGAAGGCGAAAACATCAAAATGGGTGCTGGAGTCGTTGCACTAGAAGGCAGTGGCCTTGTTATAATAGTGGATGATAGTAAACGGTTATCAAAAGCCGGAGACAACCCGAATTTATACTTAATTCATGATGAGGATATTCTTAAAATTATTAATGAATTATGGGCTGCAGGCGCAGAAGCCATTTCCATTAACGAACAGCGCTTAATTGCTACTTCGGAAATACGGTCCGCTGGGCCAACCTAATCTGTAAATAATACAAGATCTTC
>JAPUES010000027.1 GCA_027492445.1 Sporomusaceae bacterium
GAGCTACCACAAATTGAAGTCCCTGAATTCCTTGGTTTAATTATGGAAGAAGAACTAGAGTAGCGTTTTTTTGAACAAACCTCCTTACGTAGTTTTACGGAGCAGCCGTAGCTACTTGAGGAGGTTTCTTATGATTTTAAGCGTATGCCGTTGTCATCACTTGAATATAAAGTAAAGAGGTGATAGGGGATTATGGGGAATGGGAAAAGAAAATTATTGCTAAGTAGTTGGAAGCTTGCTCGGGCTTATTGGTTTTCTAAAGAAAAATGGTCGGCCTGGGGACTATTGATTACGGTAGTTGCTTTAAACTTAGGAATTGTATATATTTTAGTATTACTGAATCTTTGGCAAGTGAATTTCTATGAAGTAATACAAAAATATGACTATAATGGCTTTTTAGTTGCCATTTGTCAGTATAGTTTTCTTGCAGCTATTTTAGTTGTGATTCGTGGTTATCAGATTTATGCACGACTTATGCTTCATATACGCTGGCGGCGCTGGATGACGGAAGAATATTTAGCCGATTGGTTAGGGAATAAGACCTATTATCGTTTGCAACTTGTCATTGGCCATGATACAGATAACCCTGATCAGAGAATTAGTGAAGATATTGAACTGTTTGTTTGGCTTACGCTGCGCTTGTCCCTAGATCTATTGCAAGACATTATAACTGTACTATCTTTTATTGTTATTTTATGGAATCTATCCGGGGTGCTTTACCTAACTTGTTTTGGATACCAGCTTCCTATTTATGGTTACTTAGTTTGGGTCGCCCTTTTATATGCAGCCTTAGGCACCTATTGGACGGTGAAAACAGGGCGTCCCTTAGTAAAAATGGATTTTGATCAGCAACGGTATGAAGCAGATTTTCGTTTTAATTTAATGAGACTTAGAGAAAATGGAGAAAGTATTGCTTTATATGGGGGCGAAAAACAGGAACAAGGAATTTGTCGCAGTGGTTTTGGTAAGATTATTAATAATTATTTGAAAATTATTTTGATACGCCAGAAATTAATGTGGCTGACATCTGCTTACACCCAAATATCAGCGATTTTTGCATCCTTAGTAGCAGCGCCACGCTATTTTAGTAGCTACATTCAGCTAGGGCAAATGTTTCAAATCGTAGATGCTTATAATCATGTACAAACAGGATTTTCCTTTGTCGTGGATAGTTTTACCCGCTTAGCTCACTGGCGAGCTGTTGTGAACCGACTTAATAATTTCTTAGTAAGTATCGAAATGGTAGCCAGTCAACCTGCCCACCGCTACAAACTAGCCATTTGCCAAGAAAAGAGCAAAGAATACGTTGTGAAGAATCTAACTGTTTTTTTACCCTCTGGCAGTAGCTTAATGGAAAAATTTTCATTAGCCATCAAACCGCGAGAACATTTATTAATTATGGGACCATCGGGATGTGGGAAAAGTACTTTACTTCGGACTCTTGCTGGTATTTGGCCCTATGCCTCTGGAACCGTAACCGTGCCAGAGGGAGAAAAAGTAATGTTTGTACCACAAAAACCGTATCTCCCTCTAGCATCGTTGTTAACAATTCTTAGTTATCCAGGTCTAGAAGAGGAGGTTTCTAAGGAACACATAGAATTATTGTTAACCATATGCAACTTAGAACATTTGAAAAAACAGCTGGATATTACAGCGGATTGGAGCCAGGCCTTATCCCTTGGGGAACAACAACGAGTAGCTTTTGTAAGAGTATTGCTGCAAAAACCAAAATGGCTATTTCTAGATGAAGCCACCTCGGCTCTCGACGAAGCTACGGAACAGTCCATTTATGAACAGATAATAAAGTCTCTATCCCAAACTGCTATTATTAGCGTGGGTCATCGGCGAACATTAATGGATTATCATGAAAAACGATTAGAACTAGATGGTAAGGGAAAGTGGAAGATGATATAATGGATTAACATATTTTGTACATAGACACCAGTGAAGGTATTATGATATTTACTAGGGGGAAGTGCAATGAAGGAGTGCAGTTTTGCGGCAAAGGTTGAACTATTGCCACAGATGATGATGTTTTTGGAAGAACAAACGGATTCCATAGAATTGACAGCAAAGCAACGAATGCATTTAGAACTAGCCGTTGAAGAAGTGTTAGTAAATGTTTGTAGCTATGCTTATTCTGAGGGCGGAGAACTAACTTTTCGTATCTTTTCCGACTTACGGGAATTGACGGTGGAAATTGAAGATCAAGGCACCGCCTTTAATCCTCTTGCCCAAGCTCAGCCAGACATCGACGCCGATTTGGAAAGTCGGGAAATCGGCGGACTTGGTATTTTTCTGACGCAAAAAATTATGGATGAGGTTACCTATCGGCGGGAAGGTGACCGCAATATTTTGCGGATGGTATTACATCTAAATGCCTAAGGAATACCCTTAAAGAGGTGATAATATCTTGTTTGCAATAGAATCAGCTAGCCTCATGTTACTAGATTTGTTTGAAAAAGCATGTGTTATGGCGGTTATTGCTTATTTTTTAGTGCGCGCTCCTTTTTTTAGTAAGCTACTGGTCAAAAAACTGGAGGTTCAACAACAGATACTCTTAGGATTTATTTTTACGTTATTTTCTGTATATGGAGCTGTCAACGGCTTATTAGTAGATGGAAATTTAGTAGCCTTAAGCCATTCTGGGCAAATCTTAGCAGGACTACTGGCAGGTCCAGTGTTAGGCAGCTGTGTAGGCGGGGTGGTTGCAGTATTTCGTTACCTGTTAGGTGGTGAATTGGTGCATGTTTCGGCCTTAACCTCCTTATTTGCAGGGGTGCTAGCAGGCCTGTATTATCGTTTTAAGGCTGGCTCCTCCATCAGTGTTATAGAAGGTATTCTCTTTACGGCTAGTTTTGAACTAGTAGCGCGAATTTCACAACTGTTTTTTGCCGCTAATTTTGACAAAACCCTTAAAGTTCAGGAAGTAATTCTACTGCCCATGATGCTCGGACACATGATGATGGTGGGGATTTTTATTCTAGTCGTACAGAATCTTTTAGAAGAACGTAGGAATCGAAAAATTCAAGAACGGCTAGAAAGTGAACTCAGTATGGCCCGCAATATACAGCTTAGTTTGGTGCCCAATAGCTTTCCATCCTTTTCAAATGGTCAGGATATTGATATTTATGCCATTTTACAGCCTGCCAAGGAAGTTGGTGGTGATATTTATGATTTCTTCTTTATTGATGAAGACCGCTTTTGTTTTATAATCGGCGATGTTTCAGGCAAGGGAATGCCGGCTGCCTTATTTATGTCTGCCACACGAACCTTATTTAAGGCCCAAGCAGATCGAGAACAGGATACAGCCGAAATTTTAAGAAGAGTGAACAATGAATTGTACCGAGGAAATGATTCCTCCATGTTTGTTACCGTATTTTGCGGTATTTTACATATGAAAACAGGGGAAGTTATTTTTAGCAATGGAGGACATAATCCGCCATATCTTTATCGAGAAGGTGCTTTGGAAATGTTAGCTCATAAACATGGACCAGCTCTCGGTATTTTAGAGGAGATAGACTATGGCTCCGATAAAATAATATTGCAGTCTGGGGATATGCTAGTGATGTATACAGATGGAGTGTCAGAAGCTATGAATGGTTTAAATGAGATGTATGGGGTACAACGATTGGAACAGGCTATAGTAGGGAATGAAAATGCTAGAGGGGAAGAGATTCTTAAAGGGATTATGATAGAAGTAGAACAGTTTGTGAGTGGGGCAGAACAATCAGATGATATTACCATGCTAGCAGTACATTATAGAAAACAGTAGCGTATTT
>JAPUES010000028.1 GCA_027492445.1 Sporomusaceae bacterium
ACGGTTGGCACTATCAACCCCCGTATCGGACTTGCACCGACGAGTAAGCGCCCATACTGGGCGCACCTAAAAAAGGCTCCACAGTCAAACCTGCGAAGCCTTGAATTTACTGGTGGGGTTAGGCGGACTCGAACCGCAGACCTCTTCGATGTCAACGAAGCGCTCTAACCAACTGAGCTATAACCCCATTTATTTTATGTTAACAGCATACATCGTAATTTCTTACTTGCCCTATCAACACCTGTGTATCTGTAACAAAACACTCTTTTATTATAATTTATTAGCAGATTATTGTCAAGTAGCTCTACTTTTTATTGCGATACAGTAAGATTATCAAAAACTTACTTGTCACTTAGTTCTTTCAAATTCACATCTTGGGCATGATATCTGCGGAAGTAATGAGTATGAGAAAGGCGACTTAGGAGCATACTGAAGAATCGCCACCCAAGCGTAGCATGTAAAAGGATATATGCGAAGGCAACGGCAATTACTATATAAAAATATTGTATAATACCAGCCCAATTGCCTAGAAGCCACTCATAAGATATCGCAGTTGCATCCCCTAGAAGATAGCTGTAGATTGGCACTGTTGTGAGATAATAAAAAAGGATTGCTAAAATAGGACTTGCTTCTACGGCTTGATAGGGGCAAATATTCATACAAGACATACAACTATCACAGGAATAAGTCCAGTAAGGACGTTTTTTTTGTGTTCCTATCATGCGAATCGCCTCTTTAGGACAAGTTTTTGCACATAGACCACATCCTATGCACTTGTCGGAAGCAAAGAACAGTTTTGATAATATAAGTTGGGCCATAATAAGATACATAAAGGAAATAGGAGCAAGGCATAGCCCTAAAGCTAAAGGCACAATTCCATCAAAGTATACTTGCCCTGCTAAAACACTCTTAGCAAAGTGTGTTACTTTAGGCTGCGCTGCAGCAATGATAAACTCTGCATTTTCCTTATTTAAGCCCCAATGAAGAGCCGTCCAGTTGCTCGGCATATCTACGCCCATAACACCTTTTATGTTATAGCCTTTCAAAAATAATAAAAATGCTACTAAGTAACCTGCCGTCCCTTCCATTCCTGGAAGAGAAACCCCTTTGATTCTAACCCCCGCTCTTGAAGGTAGAATAAAAACAGCAGCACCATTTCCTTTCGGCAGGCAAACAATTTGTTTCAAAAGTAACCAGGGAGCAGTAAAACCATGAGTGGGGAATGTAAATACATATATGATTTCTCTATCCGCCTCTAATTGCAACTTCGATTTTCTTATTTGTTGCATTTTTGTAGCAATACCAAGCTCTGCTCCTACTTTTGCAAACCACTCTGCCACTTTATAAGAATTACCTGTACCAGTCATATAAAATAGTACTATCTTTTTAATCATAGGATTGTACCAACTCCATACTGTCAGTCTGACTTTTATTCCTAATTACTATAGCAAATAGCAATATATGATTAGCTACGGTATAGCCTTATTGTATGATATATAAGTTTAGAAATCAATTTATAGAAAATAAAAAAGCCCTGTAGAAAACAGAGCCTGTAAATAAACTTCACTTCAATAATAACTTCCCGCCAATGACGAGTAAGGTAAGTCCCAAAAATTGGCTCCAGCCATAAGGCATCTTCTCTAATCCAAAGGCCCCAAAATGATCAATGATAATCGCTGTTAATACTTGCCCAATTATAATAGCCGTTGTGGCATTTGCTACTCCCACCTCTGGTATGCTGGCAGCGACTAAATAGATAATTCCCACACCGATTACGCCGCCTAAATAAGCATACCACGGCGCCTCTGGTAGTGCATACAGATTTCCTCTGCCCATTCTGAGAATGAATAACAGTATCATTAATAGAATGGTACCTGTAATATGTACGATAAATGTTGTTTCGAGTAATCCTATCGCTTTACTTAATGTGGTATTTAGTGATCCTTGTACTGCCATAAGCACACCCGAAATTAAAGCTAATAGGAGTGACAGTAAATTTCCAGACATGTACTATAACAACCCCTTTACTAGAAAACTAATATCCCTTACTACTTTCAAGATAGTATCTTACGTACTATATCTTTATATGCAATATTACAGGGCAAAAAAAAACAGGCTTTACGCCTGTTAATCAAAAACATATACCGTGATTCGCTGTCTGCCAAATTGCAATGCATCACTACGATTTTCAAATGCTAAATCGATTCTATTTCCTTGAATTGCACCACCGATATCATCAGCGACTGCATAACCATAGCCAGGTATATATAAACGTGTTCCTAAGGGAATGACGGTTGGATCAACAGCCACTAGTCCTTTGCGAAGTAAATTGCCATTGCGAGTATATTTACCATTTCCAGGATCATGAGCTGTATAGGCCGAGGCACTCATACTCAAGACTCGACTGGATCTGCTCGGATTAAATTCTGTGCTACTAGCACGTTCTAGATATAATAGAGTATCCTTATTTGCAACTCCATCGGCTATCAAACCATTACTGCTTTGAAAATCTGTAGTTGCTTGTAAAGTCATTTTGCCAAATATACCATCAATTTCACCCACATAAAAACCCTTTTCGGAAAGCAACTTTTGTAGCATACGTACATTATCGCCGCGCATACCAAATTTTATGCTTTCATCAACAGGTGCTACTTGGGGCACGGGAGGAGTTACAGTTGCCTTCGTTACAGGAGCTTTAGGAGCTGGGGGCGCTGGGGTAGCAGCAAAAACGGTAGTACACGTCAGTAGCAGCACTACTAGGATTAAGTAAACTTTTTTCAAATGTTTCACCTCTCTTTATTAACGTTCTCAAGATTAGATATTATGCAATGCACAACACTATTTTCTTGAAAACGTATAAAGCCTCCGGGGTTAGCTGTCGGATTCGGGTCGAAGAGAAGAAGAGAGAAATAACCCTACCGCTATAAGCGGATTCACCCCTATTTTTTTTAATGGTTCCCCCGTACCTATCTGGATTCGGCTCTTCGTCTATTTTACACTAACATTGTGTTTTAAGTCAAATAAACAGCTCTGAAAAGTAATAATATTCTGTCAACTTTACCGTAAAACCTTATTTAATTAACTTTTATTTAGATACCCAAGAGTTCTGCTAATTGCTTATTAACTATACCTGTCAATTCTAAATTATGTTCTCTTTGATAGTTTTCTACTGCTTCTTTGGTAATCGTGCCAAAAACTCCATCTGCCCGACTCTTTAAATACCCCAATTCTTGAAGTTTCATTTGAAGTAAGGCTACATCAGAACCAGACATTTGATGTTTCAAAGTACGTCCGACTCTCAGCTTACGCCCTTCAATACGCACACTCGTCCCAACAGGTACCCATTCAAATAGTTCTTCTACATCTTTATTTCGCATTCGAATACAGCCATGGCTGGCAAATTGTCCAATTGACCAAGGTTTATTCGTACCATGTATCCCATAAATCCCCCAGGGTACATTTAGTCCCATCCACCTAGTCCCAAATCCAGTACCCCAATTGTAGTCTTTCCATACAATATTCCACTCACCAATCGGCGTGGGAGTATCACTTTTACCAACAGCAATGCGGTACTTCTTATAGAATTGTCCATCACTATAAAGTTCTAGAATACGCTTAGAAACATGAATCACTATCGTCTTTGTCCCAGGTGGAGGAACTGTTGGCTGATTTTCAATCCCAGCTAATTCTAGGTCATCGTTAACTTCAAAACCTATTAAGCAACATATAATACTCATAATAAAGAAAATGGCTAAGCTATAGAAAATCTGTCTTCG
>JAPUES010000029.1 GCA_027492445.1 Sporomusaceae bacterium
CAAACATATCCTAAGTGCTTTTATGATCCCCGGTTCCATAAAAGAACATATAAAAAATGGCACTGTCCATGCACGAGCAGTATCATCCGAGCAAAGACTGACTGATCCCGACTTATCATACATACCAACCTTTAAGGAACAAGGCCTTGATATTATCGTGAATAATTCTATTGGTGTGGCTACTCCTAAAGGCTTACCGAAAGAAGTGAAATCCGAATTAGAAGCAGCCTTTAAGGCTATCATTTCTGATCCAGAGTTTAAGAACTCTATGAACCAGCTTGGAATGCAAGCTGAATATTTAGATTCTAAAAAGACAGAAGCACAATGGGTAGAAGATAATAAAAAGCTCAGTAAAATTATAACAGAGACTGGTATTTTAGAACGAATCAAGGAACAAAAAAAATAACCCTGCTTACTTAAAATGCATCCTGCGTACTTTTTTAGTTACGCAGGATGCATTTTAAATTATCGGGCGATAAGACTTTCTTTCACTATATATTGGATCCCTAAATAAAAAGTAAATGTCGTACCTACTCCTATTTGGCTTCTTACCATTACAGAACCACCCATTTTTTCTACAATACTCTTTACCACATCAAGGCCGATACCCCGTCCTGAAATAGAAGTGATATTGCCCTTCGTTGATAAACCTGCACTAAAAATAAGATTAATAATTGACTGTTCTTCCATACTTGCTACTTCATCCTGAGAGACAATACCTTTTTCAATTGCCTTCTGACCAATAACATTAGCATCAATTCCCCGACCATCATCACTGATTTCAATACAAAGCTCTTTCCCAAGCAGAGCAACTTCAAAAGTAATTTGACCATATTCCTCTTTACCAAGCATGATTCTTTCCTCAGGGTCCTCAATTCCATGGTCCACCATATTCCGAAACACATGACCCAAGCTTTGAAGAAATTCTTGGTAATAATCCATATCCACTAGGACGATAGGTCCCTCGACTGCTACATAGGTCACCTGCTTATCCATGCGTTGTCCAAGTTCTACTACATAGTTTTTATAATTCATTAGTAGACAAGCTATGTTTTTGTAGCGCCAACTCTTTAATTCCTTGACGATATCCTGGGCCTCATCATCTGGTAACATGGTTGCTAACGTCTTCTCTAAAGTTACAAGGCGATTTACATCAATATGAATATGATTTTCCCTTTCCAAAAATCCTTCTCCCAAAATCTTTAGTAATCGCATCCACTCCAGATTAAACTTTTCTTCTAAAACAACTTTCCAAACCTTCTTTACATTCTCCAGAATTTTTCCTATATTCTCTTCTGCTGCAATATAACTTTCTAGTTCGTGTAATTGTAAAGCAAGTTGCTTAAATCCAAACTGAGCGAACAACCCTTTAAAAGTGTGGATTTTTCGATATAATTCATCTTTCTGCATCATTTCAAATTCCTGACAGTTTAGATTTCCACCTCCTATACTAGTAATAAACCCTTTAAATTGTTTAGTAAACTCAATAAAAACCCTATGTTGCTCAATTACTTTGACAATTATATTTTGTAGTTCTCGCTCTTCATCAACCTGTGATTGCAAAGCAATTTGCTTGGTAATATTCGTTAAAATCACCATTATTTTTTGATCCTTTAACTCCTCCGAGGCACTAATTACTTTGTATTGAACCGCAAAAATTTGTTCTTTTATCACCAGGTGATCGGCTAGTAAGGATAAAAATACATTTTGCCGAGCTGTATTTGAAATCTGCAATACATCGGTAATGACACCCAAAAATAATGTTGCTTCCTCTTCCTCAAATAAGGCGAGGGTAATGAAATTTTGCCCTGCAATTTCCCCTTCAAAGATTTTTTTACATTCCATACTATATTCAGGACCAATGATACAATCAAGGCCAAAGGTCAGTATTCCTTGCCCTGTATTATTCAATAAGTTTGTTACTACCGCCATACTTTCACCTAAGTTTTGTAGCAATAAACTAATTTCTTTATTTTTTCCCTCTGTATTTTGTCGAGCTGTTTCTAACTTTTTTTCCATCTTTCTACGTCTAGAAATATCTTTAATCATTACTAAAACTTGGTTATTATTTACCCTAACAAGCCTATACTCTTGGCAAATTTCAGTGCCATTACTAACGGCTTGATATTCAAACAATTGCACCTTTTTTTTCTTTAATGCCATGCTGACATGTTTCATGATTAGAACTGTAAATTCTTCCGATGTAATTTCCGAAACCTTCTTGTGAATTTGTTCCTGTATGGCTAAAGAAAATATTAAATCTTTTCCTTCTTTAACATCGACAATGGTTCCATCCTGATCTAAAACAATCATAGAGTCAGGAATAGCCGCCAAAATTGCTTCATTTTTCCCCTCACTGATTCGCAGTTCAATTTGGGCTGTTTGTACCCCAGTTAACATCTCATTGATGGCAGTTGCCAAGTTGCTCAATTCATCTGCTCCTGGAAGATCAATACGCTTTGACATATCTTCCGTACTCCGAATCCCCTGCACCGTGTTATCTAACTTCGCTAAACGCGACAATACTAGTTTTTCTAATAAAAGCAATACTAATACCAAAAACAATACACCTGTCCCTACCAAGGCCCCTAGGAAGTACTTCATGCTAATAATTCCTTGACCATATATTTCTCTCGGCATACTTACCTTTAGCATTAGGGCTGGTTCACCATTCACATCGCGAATAAGGCCAAAGCCATAATTTGTTTGTTCATTATTCGCCTCAACAAATACTTCATTCTTAGTCAGTAACGCTTCTCGGGCCTTATGATAGCGATCTGTCGCAGGAGGCTTATAAATATCAGTGAGTTCCAAATTCAAAGCTGCTGCTGCTGATAACATTCCAACCTCAGTATCATCCAAATAACGTCCGGCCAACATGAATCCCTTACTTCTTCCTTGCCTACTAGTAGGTAGGATAGGACGAACCGCAATCAGCATTGGTCCTTCCGGTAAACGTATTAGTCCAGTAAGGCTAGTCTCAGGTTGCAAAGCAAGAAGCTTCTGGAGCCCTGGGCTACCAGGAGAAAAATAGCTTTTAAAGTTCTCCGTTACTCTGTCTTCTTGTGTTGCAATCAGATTAAATCCTTTGCTATATATAATATCTCCTTGCACATTAAAGTAAGTAATATTACTAAAGCGTTGTTGGAGAAAGGTAGTATCCGTTAAATTGTCTGTTACATATTTACTATTATTATCTGTTAAAAATTCATAAGTAGCATCCCATTCCGCCCAATCTGTAACAAAATTATTGATTGCTACCGTTTCTTTCTGCAGTATATTTTGGGTTTGTTCTACACTATGCTTTACATCTTCTTTTTCAATAGTAACAAAACTCTCCATAACAATTGTCCGCAATAAAATATAAAGAAAGATAATAAGTCCAGCAAGAGTGGCCCCAATGATTCCAATACTTTTTTGCCGTAAATTCATATCATATCCCCTTTCCTAATTTGTTTATGCGCAGACAAGCTGTTAAGCGCTACAAAATGATTTCATACATTTTTTACAAAAAGCAGCCTTATTAGCAGGATAATTGACTATAAAAAGCTAATATATTTATATTATAGAAAATAAAGTTGTTTAGGAACTTAGGAGGGAGACTATGGTCAATATTCTTATTGTCGATGATTCCATGATTACCCGCCTTAGATTACACAATGTTTTGACAACGAATGGTTATAACGTAATAGGCGAGGCGGATAATGGTACCACCGCTATACGAAAATATAAAGAACTGCAACCTGATATCACAACCTTAGATA
>JAPUES010000030.1 GCA_027492445.1 Sporomusaceae bacterium
TGACAAAAGCAGCTCCCTGGCGCACATAGGACATATAAAATTCTTTTTGCCACTCAGGAAATTCTTCAAACACTTCTTCTGGTGCCTGCAAAAAGCGCATCTTAGAAAATAATTCATCTTTCCAGTTCATTATTACATCTCTTGCCCCTGCTTGGTAGGCACATTCCCCTATCATCCTTGCAAAAAAAGCACACTCTATTGGCGAGGATATTACTAAAGTTTGACCATTTTGAATATTAACTCCTGTTTTCACAACAAGGCTAGCATATTTTTCTAAAAAAATAGTGTTCATTTTATAGTCTTACTAAGTTTTTTATTCTTAATAAATAAAAAACTTAGTATTCACTTCCTTTCGATTTTAAATTTACTAAAAAACCAATAACTATATGTTAAGTTATTCTTACATAGGATAGCTTAACACATAGTTATTTCTTTTATACAAGAACAAAAGGACCACTCTTATGAACAGGAGTGGTTCTTTTCTTCTTTATGCTCCTTGAGTAACCATATTACTTAGTCTTCCGATCCCTTCAATTTCAACAGTAACAATATCGCCTACTGCCATAGGTCCTATTCCTGAGGGAGTGCCTGTCAAAATAACATCGCCAGGATATAAGGTCATAGTCTCACTTATAAAAGCCACCAATTCAGGTATTTTAAAAATCAAATCACTGGTATTTGAAGATTGCTTTAGTTCATCATTTAAGTATAGTTTGATTGCTTTTGAACGGATATCAATCTCTGTTTCAATGCAGGGCCCTAAGGGCAAAAAAGTATCAAAGGATTTCGCCCTCGTCCATTGACCATCGATTCGTTGTAAATCCCTAGCCGTCACATCATTAGCACAGGTATATCCTAAAATATAATCCTCTACTTCGGCTACCTTTATATTCTTAGCTTCCTTCTTGATGACAATAGCAAGCTCCCCTTCATAATCTACTTCTTTACTGCTCTTAGGGTACTTAATCTCACCTCTTGGGTGATTTAAGGCAGAAGAAGGTTTCAAAAATAGCAAGGGCTCCTTAGGCAGGGCTAGCTTCATTTCCTGAGCATGTCCATAGTAATTTAGCCCCACACATACAGCTTTCGTAATCTGGCAAGGGCTTAATAGTTTTACAGCCTCTAGGGCAACGGTCTGAGAAGTTATCTCATATTGGCTGAAAACATCTCCTACTATGATATTTATTTCTGTCCCCTGTAAAATTCCATATTGAACTTTTTCAGCATATTCAAATCTAACAATCTTCATTTTTTTGCTCCTCTAGGGAAAATTCCGTTTTTTATGCCAAGATAGCCTCTTCTGGCAATCGCATAAAAAAAGTTGTTCCTTCTGGCCCTGTCTCAAAGTTTAAGTTGCCCTTATATTTTGAGACAATGCGATAACAAATAGCAAGTCCTAAGCCGGTTCCACACTCCTTGGTCGTAAAAAAGGGTGTTCCAATTTTTTCTTTATCTTCCTCTGGTATACCAGGTCCTTGGTCGGCTACTGACAATATGATATTCCCCTCTTCTAGATAAGTGCATATCTTAACCTGTCCATGATCCATAGTATCTAAAGCATTACTGATTAAATTTAATAATACCTGTCTTATTTCTTTCCCTTCCACCAATATTTCGGGTAACTGAGGCGAAAGTTCCATTACAATCTCATTTCCACCGAGCAGGGCTTGCGCTTGTACTAAGGGGTAAATAGATTTAATAATGGTATTTAAGTTTTTCATTGCAAGCTTACTGCTCGTCTTTTTAGCAAGAGTTAGAAATTCTGAAATAATGGCATTGGCTCTATCTAGTTCTTCTAGCATGACCTGAAAGTCCGCGATTTCCTGGGATCGAGAGCTTCTCTTTTTGAATAATTGCAAATACCCCCGTATGGTCGTCATCGGATTGCGTATTTCATGGGCAATTCCTGCTGCTAATTCTCCTACAAGATTAAGACGATCTAGACGCCTTAATTCTTCTCCCAATTCGCTATTCTGCTTCTGTAGCATTTGGCAGCGCTTCTCTAAATCGAAAACCTTTCCTAATATGGATTGGGGGGAATCTTTATTAGAAGCATTCTTCCCATGTAGCAACATCGGATGTATACCATTCTCATCTACCATTCTTTACTCCTTTCAAAAATTTTTTTATTATTTATAATCATTAATATGTAATGAAATTCATTTTTATACAAGCTAAATTATAGTAGTTTTATGCATTATGAATGCATAAAACAAGAACATAAGCACAACTATTCTATAAAAGTTACATAAATCCTTTTTCCATTATGGTAAGACTTCTTGCACTCGGCCGACAATCCCATCTGCTAAACGCACTTTAATGCCTCGATGGTGAATAGCGCTACTGGTAAGAATGTCTTTTACAATACCTTCCGTTAACTGACCTGTACGTTGGTGAGGTTTTTGAATTACCTTAACTTTCACCCCTGGCTTAATATTCTTACGTTCTGTTCCATTCATCTTATATAGCTCCTCACTGTTCCTTATTTATCATTACTTATTAATATTTTTCCATATTTAATCCGCCACCAAGATAAGGCGCGCCGAGCGTCAATATCTTGCTGAATTATCCCTTCATCAGGAGGAGTCACACTATTTCCCCATGATATTTGTTCCCTATCCTGTTCACCAATTTTGCCAATATAATCATGGTTCATCCAAAATCCATAATTAAAGCCAAGGCTATTTCCTCTCGTTAAACTATCTCCTAAGGAATGATAGACAAAGCCTTGCGGGGCGATGACTTCTAATAGGGTAGGCGTTATATTAATATGACTGCCCGCTACCTCTGCTGGCAAGGTTTGTTTAGTAATACCTTGCCCATACAAGATAAAGGGAATGCCATATCGTTCATATAAGCTAGGATTAGCATCAATATTCAAACGATCGGCGTGATCCCCGACGATTAAGAATAAACTATCTGGGTAGTCCCGCTTGGTACTGCGAATAAACTCACTTAAAACTTTATCCCCATACCAAAAATGTCCTAATTTCTTAATCAGTTCTTTATCCCCTTTTAGCTGGTCAGGTAAAGCCTGTCTTACACTGTTTTCATCAAAACCTTCTGCCTGAAGATCAACGGTGTACGGGGCATGATTAGAAACAGTAAGCACAATATTAAAGCTTGGCTCTTCTCTTTTTATACCAGCCGACACAGCCTTAAATAAATATTTATCATCACAGCCCCATACATTGCCCGATTGACTTTCAATATCCCCCATCCCATAAAATTCATCAAAGCCTTGGGCTAAGGAGAATTCCTTCACTTTTTCCCAAGAAGTAGGGCCTGCATACCAAAAGCGTGCCTTATAGCCTAATTTTTTTATTTGAGGGGCAATGGCCGTTGCATAAGGTTCCTTATAGGATTCTGGTAAATAGGTGAGATATAGGTTGGCTTCTGCCAATCCTGTAACAATTCCCATTACACCAGAAATGGTACTCATACCATTGGGCAAAAAGGTAGACACATAGGTTGCATCCTCTTGTGCAATAATATTTTTTACCCCATTGGCAATATTATATTCCTTATATTGAGGTAGTAATGGCCAATTCGCATAACTTTCCCCAACAATCAAAAATATGTGACTAGGCCTCGCAGCACTGCCCTGTGCTTTTTTTTCTAAGAAATCATCAACCTGTAGGGAAGCAACCGGGTGCCCTGCTAGATAGGCACCATAGTGCGCCATTTGCTCTGGATTCATATCAAGTCCTGTAGAGGCCATGATTCGTTCATGCAGTGTATAAGCCCGGTA